>NZ_JBNPLJ010000010.1:0-63014 GCF_050313415.1 Collinsella sp. SGI.184
GGCTCGAGGCGCTCAAGAAGAGGGCCGGCTCGCGGCTGGTCAGGGCCTGGGAGCTCAAGGAGGACCTGCGGGCCGTCTTCCGGGCAGCCGACGGCTCCGAGGCCGCCGAGCTGCTCGACGACTGGATGCACAGGGCCGCCTACTGCAAGATCGCCAAGGTCTTCGCCGTGGAGAAGAAGGTGCGCCGCCGGCGCGACGACATCATCGCCGCAGTCGAGCTCGGCATCAGCAACGGGCGCGTAGAGGCCATCAACAACAAGATCAAGGTGACGGTGAGGATGGGCTACGGCTTCCGCAACACCGACAACCTCGTGGCCCTGCTCATGCTCAGGTGCGGCGACTGCCAGCCCCAGCTCCCGGGTCGCCCGGTGAAGGCGAGGAAGAAGGGCGTGAAGGGAGCGAAGAGCGTTGCTGCCTAGGCTAGCCCCTTGTCACACAAACTACCGAAGCCTCTTGTTTTTTCCGATATGGATGGAACACTGTTGACGAGTGACAAGCAGATGAGCGACGCCACCTGGACGATGCTCGACGAGCTCGCACGTCGCGGCATTGAGTTTGTACCGTGCACGGGGCGTCCGCTGTCGGGCGTCTTTGAGGCCATCCTCGCCCATCCTGCCGTGCACTACGCAGTCTGCGCCAATGGCGCTAGCGTCTGGCAGCTCGACGAGGATGTGCCCACCGATGCCTCACGCGCCACGCGCATATTGAGCCGACCGCTCGACCGCGCCATCGCCCACCGCGTCCATAGCATTGCCGCCGGCCACGATGTGACCTTCGATATCTTCGCGGACGGGCGGTGCTTCCTCCCCCGCTCGCTCTACACGCGCCTGGACGAATTCTGCGGCGGAGATCCTCACATCGCGGCTTCGCTCAAGCGCACGCGAACGCCGATCGACATGGATATCGACAGCAAAATCGACGAGGCCGAGGTGCTCGAACGCATCGCCATGTACTGGCACGACTCAGCCGACCGCGATGCTATCGTGGCGGCGCTCGACACGCTCGAAGGCATTGAGGTCACGCGTTCGTACGCCATGAATATCGAGGTCATGGCCGGGGGCGCCACCAAGGGAACGGCATTGGCTTGGCTATGTGGGCATCTGGGCGAGCCTCTCGCCGACGCCTGGGCGTTCGGCGACAACATCAACGACATCCCCATGCTGCAGGTAGCGGGCCACGGTACGGCGATGATCAATGCCGAGCCCGAGGACCGCGAAGCCGCCGGCGCCATCACCGAATACGACAACGACCACGACGGCGTCGCCCGCGCCATCATGGCCGCCCTCGCCTAGCAGCAGCAACCCGGCAGGGTAGCTAATTTGGGACGGGGCTTTTTTAGCTACCCTGGTCACAGTAGTCGTTGGGGGCACTCTTCGCGGGGCGCTGCAAGGACTGTCCCCATCTGCCGAATTAGGCGAGACTCTCCAGCACGCGACGGAGCTCCTGCTGAACGGCGTGGTCGCTGTTGCAGCCTACGACGCGATCAGCAACCGCCTTGAGCGCGGGGCGCGCGTTTTCCATCGCGCAGCCCGTGCCGACAAAGCGAATGATCTCGTAGTCGTTCATCGAATCGCCAAATGCCATGATCTCATCGCGCCCAATGCCGTAATGCTCCGCGAGCTGCGCGATGCCAGAGGCCTTCGACACGCCGGGCTGCACGGCATCGATCCACGCGTTGCCCGAAGGCGCAAAGGTAAAGAACTGGCCGAGCTCGCGCTGCAGTACGTAAGCGCTGTCCATAACGGCACCATCATCGCAAAAGATACTCGCCTTGATGATATTTACGCTGGGATCGGGCAGCTCCCAAATGCGCTCGGCATTGGGAAGGTCCTTATCCACCTCGCGCACGAACTTACTCTCGTCATCGAGCAAGAAGGACTTGGTTCGGTCAAAGAGTGCAAGATGCAGATTGGGAAACGTCGCGACGGCCTGGGCTAGCTTTCGAATCGCCAGGTGCGAATACACCTCACGGCCTACCATTTTGCCGTCGGCGTAGACCTGGGCACCGTTAGCTGCGACAAAGTCCATTTTGTCGCGAACGGGCGCAAAGAACTCGCACAGGCGATCGTAGCGGCGGCCTGACGACGCGGCAAAATGCACGCCATGCTCGCGTAGTGCCAGGATCAGTTCGTAGGTCTCGGGCGGTACCTGGCTATTCTCATCAAGCAACGTGCCGTCCATATCGGATGCAATCAGCTTAAACATAGAAAAGCTCCCCTCGGGCTTGCTGGAATCGAACGTGTATCCGATTCCAACGTACCCAAAGGGAGCTCAAATAAGACCCCGCAGTCATAAACGTTACATAGACCTGGCAAATAGCTCACGCGCGCCAGAGAGCCCACGGTCGCGGCGTCAGGCGACACGCCAAAGAGTGTCCCCAGCGACTAGTCGTTTAAGAACGTCCCCGATGATTAGTCGGCGTAGGTGAAGGTGGTGACGTCGAACATGCCCTCGGGGCGGATGCGGAGCGTCGGGATGACCGGCAGGGGCAGGAAGATGATGCCCATGATGGGGTCGAGCGGCGGCTCAATACCCATGGCGCGCGCCTTGACCATAAAGTCGTCGTGCTGCGCTGCGACATCCTCGGCCGTGCCCTCGCTCATCAGGCCGCCGAGCGCCAGTGGAATGCGCGCCACGACCTCGCCGTTGCGCACCAGCACGTGACCGCCCTGGCCCACGGCCTCAACAGCAGCCATCATATCGGCGGCGTTGTCGCCCACCACGCACACGTTGTGCGAGTCGTGGCCGATCGTGGAGGCAATGGCACCACCGGTGATGGTGAAACCGCGCACCCAGCCGCGACCGATATGCTTGCCGACCAGGCCCAGGCCAGCGGGGCCGTCGCCGTCGACGCCCTCGGCTTGCAGCGACACGCCGCGGCCATGGCGCTCAATCAGCATAATGCGGCGCAGGCCCTCGGCGCTCTCGGGGCGAGCCATACCCGTGATGGCCTTACCCGGCACCACGTCAATCACAGCCTCGCCCGGCTTAAAGGCATAGTCGAACACGTCGAGCGAAAGCTTCGGCAGCTTAACAGAGGCGCGCAGCTCGTCGGCAAGGGCTGCAACCTCAGCCATCTCGGGTGCGATCTCGCCCACAAAGGTGCCATCCTGCGCCACCAGAGCACCGGCGGCATATACGCGATGCGGGGCCGTGGCAAACGTCAGATCGTTGAGCACCAGCAGGTCGGCACGCTTGCCCGGAGCGATGGCGCCGCGGAGCTCATGCGGGTCACGACAGCCGTGGTCCAGGCCAAAGGCCTCGGCCGTGGAAAGGGACGCCATAGAGATGGCGACCACCGGGTCGATGCCGGCCTCGATGGCCACGCGGCAGGCGTTGTCGATCATGCCGGTCGAAAGCGCGTCGGAGGGGGCGCGGTCGTCGGTCGCAAAGCAGCAGCGGCGAGCACGGGCGGGGTTTTCCAGCAGCATAGGCGACAGGTTGGCAAGATCATGGCTGCAGGTGCCCTCGCGCAGCATGACATACATGCCGCGGGATAGCTTGTCGAGCGCTTCCTCGGGAATCGTCGACTCGTGGTCGGCGATAATACCCGCCGCGGCATAGGCGTTGAGATCCTTGCCGGCAACAAGCGGAGCATGACCGTCAACCTGCTTGGACGGTGTCTGGTTGGCAGCATCGATGCGAGCGCAGGTCTCGGGGTCGGCCATAAAGACACCCGGCAGGTTCATCATTTCGCCCAGACCAAAGACGTCGCCCGGATGCTCGGCAAAAAACGCCTGCATATCGGCAGCGGTGATGACGGCACCGGCCTGCTCGTCGGGCAGTGCGGGCACGCACGAAGGCATCATGTACTTGATGGAGATGGGTGCGCGACAACCGTCCTCGATCATAAAGCGCAGGCCGTCTAGGCCGGAAACGTTAGCGATCTCGTGGCTGTCGGCAATAGCGGTGGTGGTACCACGCGTCGCCGCCATGCGCGCATACTCGGCGGGACGGATGTTCGAAGACTCGATATGCAAGTGTCCGTCAATAAAACCGGGTGCGAGATAGCGACCCTGACAGTCGATAACCTCAGCTGCCTCGTACGTGCCAGCAGCTTCATCTCGACCATCGTAGAGAACACCGACGATCACGCCGTCCTTGACGGCGACGTTACCGGGCGCCACGCGCTGACCGTACACATCAACGATCTGTGCGTTGGCAAACAGCGTGTCGACGGGCACGCGGCCCTCGGCGGCATCGATCACAGACCTCATGACCTCAACGGACATACATACTCCTTTAACCGTAGAAAAAAGCTGCGGAGCGGACAGACCTTCACCGCAGCAAGCCAATAGCCATTGTATGCCCAAACGATGGGCCAGCAATACGCCCCTCTGCTTAACGGCACACACCACTTGGCGCAATGGGGACAGGCTGCTTTGCACCAAAAAGAAACGTCCCTAAGTGCCAACCAGGACAACGCCGTAGGTGGAGGACGGACAGCGAGCGGACTCCAGAGCGAACAAATTGGCATGAAAAGAGGACGGCATAGACCTTCTGGTCATGCCGTCCTCTTTGAATGACAAGTTGTCGCTCTGGAGCCCGCGCAGCGTCGACCGGTCCGCCGTTCGTTAGAACGGCGGAACTGAGGGCAGCGTCGAGCTGTTACGCGGTTTGGTAAAACCGCGTAACTAAATCAGCTTAAAGCCCTTGCGCTTGCCCACGGAGAGGGTGTCGCCCAGCTTGAGGGCACTGGGGTCGATGTTGTAGCTCTTGGGAGCCACGGCCTTGCCGTTGATCTTGACACCGCCGCCATCGATGTCGCGACGAGCCTGGCCGGCGCTGGCCGAAAGACCCAGGTCCTTGAGCAGGCCGGCAAGGTAAATCTGGCCCTCGTCGTTTACGGTCAGCTCAATATGCTTCTCGGGGAAGTCGGCGAGCTGGCCCTCCTTGAACACGCGGTCGAACTCGGCCTGAGCCTCGTCGCCGGCACCGGCGCCGTGGTAGGTGTCGCACAGGTCGCGGCCCAGAGCGCGCTTGAGCTCATAGGGATCGGCAGAGCCATCGGCCAGGGCAGCGTCGATCTTGTCGACCTCGGCCGGGGTGAGCGAGCTCGCCAGGCGGTAGTACTTGCCGATCATCTCGTCGGGGATGGACATGGTCTTGCCGAACATATCCTTAGGCGCGTCGGTCAGACCGATGTAGTTGCCATAGGACTTGGACATCTTACGGACGCCATCGGTGCCCTCGAGCAGCGGCATGGTGAGCGCGATCTGCGGCTCCATGCCCATCTTCTCCATGAGCTCACGGCCGGCGAGCAGGTTGAAAAGCTGGTCGGTGCCGCCCATCTCCACGTCAGCCTTGATCATGACCGAATCGTATGCTTGCATCACGGGATACAGGAACTCGTGCAGGGCGATCGGCGTCTGGGACTGATAGCGCTTGGTAAAGTCATCGCGCTCAAGAATGCGGGCGACGGTGAACTTGGAGCACACCTGCAGCAGACCGGCCAGGTCCATCGACAAGATCCAGTCGCCGTTGTGCACGATGGTGGTCTTCTCGGGGTCCAAGATCTTCATGGCCTGGCTCACGTAAGTCTCGGCGTTGGCCTCGATCTGCTCCTGAGAAAGCTGCGGGCGGGTGGAGTTCTTGCCCGAAGGATCACCAATCAGCGCGGTACCGTTGCCGATGATCAGGGTGACGTTATGGCCCAGGTCCTGGAACTGGCGCATCTTGCGCAGGGGCACGGCGTGGCCCAGGTGCAGGTCGGGGCTGGTGGGATCGACGCCGAGCTTGATGTTGAGGGGCTCACCCTTCTCAAGCTTCTTACGAAGGTCGGCCTCGGGGACGATCTTCGCGGCGCCCGAGGTGATGATACGCATTTGCTCGTCAACAGACAGCATTGGGTATCCTCCTTTTGCTATAGCACCCTCGCCGAAAACGGCGGTGCTGGAAGTCCATAAACTCTCATATGATAACAAACTGACGCGACGCGGCACCTACGACAGGAAAATCCTCGTCCTGCCGCATGCGTCGATGGCAACTGGCAGACGTGTACCGTCACGCTCAACCAGATAGCGCGTCTGCCGGCGACGCAAGCAGTCGCGGCAACAGGCCTGTCCCGTCGCATCGGTGGCACAGACGCCCTCTGCGGTCAGCAGGCAGTGCTCGCACACCATAAGCTCGGGACGGTCGGTATCGACGGGGCCCAGGACGCCAGGACAGGCGGCAAGCTCGGCAACGCGTTTCGCATCGTGAGCGACAAGTTCGGCAGGCAAAAACACGCGCTGCGCCCCAAGCCCTCGCAACCAGGCGAGCGTTGCCCGGTTCGCACAGAACACCGGCGCTGCCACGTCAAAGACGACGCGCAGTTCGCGAGCTATCGCCACTTGTCCCAGATTACGACAGACGATGCGGCCGGCGCGCTGCATGAGCGACCGAGTGCGCTCGATATCGCCCACACGGCAGACCTCGTCGAGCACAACAGTCGCATCGGACAGGTCGAGCTCTTCGTTCGGGTCCTGGTCCATCAGCTGCCAGGCAAAGACCAAGCGAGCGGCGACAGACTCTTCAGGTTCTTCCGGCTGCGCGCCACCATCCATCAGAACGCCCGCAAACGGCAGTGTCTCGACAGCGCGTTTCGCAAGCACGACCGCATCGGCCTCGGCCCGCATGCGCTCCAGCGCCGCCGCCGTTTGCTCAAGCACGCCAGCGCTGCGAATCAGATACACTTCGCAGCCCGCGTCGACCTTGCGCTTGCAATGGACAACGATGCGCTCCCCCGCCTCGGCATCCACCGGGCAGGGAACTTGCGGCCAGCGTTTAGGTACATCGGGGCGCGCGTCGGCGCCCGGGTAAAACCTGATCTCGAGCGTATCGCCCGCCGCCACGGCGGCATCGAGCTCGACGGTCACCTCCTC
Source organism: Collinsella sp. SGI.184 (assembly GCF_050313415.1). NCBI lineage: Bacteria > Bacillati > Actinomycetota > Coriobacteriia > Coriobacteriales > Coriobacteriaceae > Collinsella > Collinsella sp. SGI.184. The sequence continues at coordinate 6,864 of NZ_JBNPLJ010000010.1, forward strand.
GTGTCCCACGGCAACCAAACGGCCCACACGCACGCCCTGGTTGATCGCGCGTTCAAAACTCATAAGCTCCGCGCCCGAGCGGCCTCGCAGATACGCGTCGGTAAACCCGCGGTTAAACGACCTTCCCAGCTCACGTTCGAGCGCCCGCACGGCATCGGGATCCCACGCGCCATCACGCAGCATATCGAGCGCCCGGCGCCACGCCCGCACCACGTTGTAGACGTAGTCGGGGTTCTTCATACGCCCCTCGATCTTGAGCGACGCCACCCCAGCAGCAACAAGCTCGGGTAAATGAGCAATGCCCAGATAGTCACGCGGGCAGAGCAGACGATCGCCTTCGACGGCAACGACGCTCTCCCCAGCCTCATCCACCAAATCGTATGCCAGGCGGCACGGCTGCGTGCAGTCGCCACGCATCGCCGACCGTCCGCGCCGCAGGGCCGAAAACTCGCACGCGCCCGAATAGCCAATGCATATGGCGCCATGGCAGAACACCTCGATGGGCACACCGGTAGCGCAGAGCGTCGCAATCTCTGCCACGGTCAGCTCACGCGCCGTCGTCACGCGCTCGACCCCCAACTCGTCAGCCGCCAAACGCACGGCCCCCTTGCTATGGACGCCCGCTTGGGTGGACAGATGAATCTCGACCCCCGGAATTGCCGCATGCAGCGCGCGGGCTAGGCCCGCATCTGCCACGATCAGTGCATCGGCGCCTAGCGCATGCGCATGTGCCCCCAGTGCCACGGCTTCGGACAGCTCGTCGTCGAACACGAATACGTTGAGCGTCACGTACACGCGCACACCATGGGCGTGCGCCACGGCACACCCGCGCGCAAATTCGTCGTCACTAAACCCGTGCGCACTCACGCGGGCGTTAAATCCGCTCAACCCGGCATAAATGGCATCGGCACCTGCCGCGATCGCGGCGAGCATCTGATTGAGCCCGCCAGCCGGAGCCAACAGCTCGGGCAGTGCCAGACCCGATGTTGGCGTCCCATTCCCGCATTGTCTGCTAGGCTCCGTCGCCCAAATCGCCATCGGCAAACTCCTTACCAAGGTATGCAATCGCTCTGTTAATTGCCGTCAACCAGCATACACGAGGCTTCGCGCGGCTCGATTGGTTTATCGTGTAATAACTTATGTCCATCCTGCCCGACGCACACCCGCCGCCTGGCACGACATACTTGGAGGTCAACATATGGGTCCTCGCCAACGACAGGGACACGGTCGCTCTAAGACGCACGTCCTGCCCGTCATCCTGCTTTCGCTTTTGGGCTTTTTGCTCATCGCGGGCGTAGCATTTGGCATCGGCATGATCGGCAACGTCAACCGCTGGCTGTCCGACCTGCCCGACTACACCGACGCCAACGCCTATCTGGTCAGCGAGCCCACCGAGATTGTTGACTGCAACGGCAACAAGATCGCCAGCTTCTATACCCAAAACCGCAAGTCCATCACCAAGGACCAGGTCTCCCCGTACGTCCTGCAGGGCACGATCGACGTCGAGGACGAGCGTTTCTACGAGCACGGCGGCATCGACCTCTTGGGCATCGCGCGTGCCTCGGTGGCAACCCTTGCCGGCGGCCACGAAGGAGCCTCGACCATCACCCAGCAGCTGGTGCGCAACACCATCCTGCAGGAGGAGCAGTTCGACTCGACCATCGAGCGTAAGGTGCGCGAGGCCTATATCGCCATCAAGATGGAGGACATGTACTCCAAAGACGAGATCCTCATGATGTACCTCAACACCATTTACTATGGCCACGGCGCCTATGGCATCGAGGCCGCCGCCGAGACCTACCTCTCCAAGAGTGCTTCCGACCTCACCCTGAGCGAGGCCGCGCTGCTCATCGGTCTGCCCAACTCGCCTTCACAGTACGACCCCACGGTCAATCCCGACCTGGCGCTTTCCCGCCGCAATAAGGTGCTCGACAACATGCTGCGCCTGGGCCACATCACGCAGGAAGAGCACGATGCCGCGCAGGCTGAGCCCATCACCCTCAACGTGACCGAGATCTCGGGCAGCGGCGTCGATGTGTACTCACAGCCCTACTTTGTCTCCTATGTCAAGCAGCTGCTCGAGCAGGAGTTCTCCACCGACGTGCTCTTTAAGGGTGGCCTGACTGTTAAGACCACCATCGACCCCACCATGCAGCAGGTAGCCGAGGAGGCTGTGCGCTCACAGCTCGACACGCTTTCGCTCGATGGCCTGGACATGGGCATGGTTGTCGTTGACCCCAAGACCGGCTACATCAAGTGCATGGTGGGCGGCTACGACTACAACGCCGACGAGAATCACGTGAACCACGCTACGGCAAAGCGCCCCGTGGGCTCCACGTTTAAGGCCTTTACGCTGGCAACTGCCATCCAAAACGGCATGAACCCCAACGTCAGTCTCAACTGCAACTCGCCACTCAAGGCCAAGGGCACCACGACCGAGGTGCAAAACTATGGCAACCAGAGCTATGGCAACATCACGCTTAAGCAGGCAACGGCATACTCATCCAACACCGGCTACATTCAGGTGGCCGAAGCCATCGGCAATGACAAGATCATGTCGCTCGTCAAAAAGCTCGGCATCGATCCCGCCAAGGACAATATCGAGGACGTTCCCGTCATGACGCTCGGCACCGGGTCCATCTCACCGCTCGAGATGGCATCGGCCTACGCCGCTTTTGCCAACGGCGGCTATTATCGCCAGCCGATCGCCATCACCGAGATCGACTCGCGTACCGGCTCGGTTCTGTACCAGCACACCGACAATCCCACGCGGGTGCTCACCGAAGGCGAGGCTGCCGCGGTTACCGACGTTCTATCCGGCGTCATGCAGGGCAGCGGCACGGGTGCCGCCGGCGCGCTGAGCGTCAACCAGCCCTATGCCGGCAAAACGGGCACCACTGACAACACCACCAACCTGTGGTTCTGCGGCTATACGCCGCAACTGGCATGCGCCCTGTGGACCGGTTATTCCGCAGGCGAGATTCCCATCCAAAAGTACGGTTCGGACCTGCTGGGCGACAGCACCAACCTGCCTGTCTTTAAGAAGTTCATGAACACCGTTCTTGCGGGCGCCGAGCGCGAGGAGTTCCCGACCGGAACGGCTCCCACGTACAAGAACAATAACGTCTGGAAGTTCTACGGCACAAACAACAAGAAGAAGGAAGAGGGCGAGGATAAGGACGAAGACGAGGAAGAAGAGGAGGAGACCACCGGCGGGAGCGGCAGCGAGGGCGGTAACACCGGCGGCGAAGGCGATGGCGGCGGTACCACCCCTACTCCCAACCCCGACCCCAGCCCCAGCCCCGACCCTGGCCCGACCCCCGATCCCAGCCCTAGCCCGACCCCCGATCCCAGCCCTAGCCCGACCCCCGATCCTTCCACAGGTCAGTAGATAGCAAAGCGCCCGAGCAGCTCAAATGCTCGGGCGCTTTTTGTTGGGACATACATGGCATATCGCGCGCAATCGAGATGCCAAGACAGGACCGCCACAAAAAGGGCGTCGGCTCAAAACCGACGCCCCTGTATTTCTGCCGTCTTAGCTGGCGTTGTTTACGCGCGTAAAGCTATTTACGCGCGGCACTGAGCTTGTTAATCAGCGCTTCGAGGCGTTCGCCATCCTCGGCAGTCTGAGCGATAACCAAAATCGTGTCATTGCCGGCAAGCGATCCGAGCACATCGGGCAGCTCGGCCGCATCGACAGCCGCGGCAATGCCCGAGGCGGTGCCGGGCTGAGCCTTAATCATAACCAGGTTGTCGGTGCGCAACACACCGGTAACCAACTCGGAGACCATGCGCTGCAGGTGCAGGTCCTCAGCCAGAACATAGATGCCCTCGGGCAGTTTGCGCAGCCCCATATCGGCGATGTCACGCGAAACCGTCGCCTGCGTGCAATCAAAGCCCATGGCGCGGAGTTCGTCCACCAGCACGCGCTGCGTACGCACGTCTTTATTGCGCACGATATCTCTGATGGCATCCTGGCGCCCGTTGCGTTTTTTAGCCATATAAAACCTCACTCCATAGATGGCGAAGACAATCTATCAGTGATTGAATAGTTTAGCGCTATTTGAGGCTATTTGTGAATAAGAACGCATTTCGAAACAATTCTATGCAAATTATTTGCGAATATGACACAGCTAGGCTATCCTTGCGCCCGTTCTGTTCAAAAAAGCAGCCAGATGCGCATACATAACGCAGCGCATAGGCTTAACGTTGGCAATCGGCCCAAACAAAAGCCCAAGGCCTCGGCGCTCTCCCTTAAGGGCCACCGCCATCTGGCGGGTCCGCACGTCGTTGAGCATATCACGCAATCGTGCCGTGCGCTCAATTGAAGACACCCCATGGGGGCTCAGGCACAAATTCTCGATACAAGCAACCAAGCGGCCATAGTAAAACCGTTGGCAGGCCAGCTTTAGATGGTTATCGTCATCTATTGCGTCAAATGGCACGCAAAGCTCTTCAAGCGCCTTGGCGTCGTCGGAAAGTCGCGAGAACATGGTGGGGTCGAATGAATCCGCAACCGATGGCGCGGCCGTATGGAAACAAGCTTCGGCGCACCCAAATACGCGTTCCGCATGCGAAAGGGCAGGCGCCAAAAAGGCGATCGCACGATACGACTCGGCATGCTGCAGAGACAACTCAAACAGGGAGCGTTCATACATCACGCCGGAATGTTGACAAACCAGACCGCTCTCGACCAGCTTGGCCAGGCCTAAAGCCCGGTCTCCATCGTCGGCAAGGGCAATGGATTGCGCGTCCAACATACGAGAATGGCGTTCCCGATGCGTATCGTAGCGATCGAGCGACACCGATGGAAATACGATATCTGCCGAGGTCTCACAAGCGACATCGAGCATTGCCAAAAACGCGTGCGGCGCAAACCACTCATCGGCGCTCATTGCGATAATGTGGGCCCCGCGCGAAGCGGCAAAACCCTCGCGAAGGCAAGCTCCGCTCGACGGATCGTCAACGTCTATCAAATCGATGTGAATATCTCTGCCCGCGGCAACATCGAGCGAATGACGAACGCCCGGCGCAGCGTTGCGACATGCAACGACAATCTGCATATCGTAGAGGTCTTGGTTTTGGACGCTTTCGAGTGCGCGCATCGCGTAGCTGGGCGAACCCTCCACAACAAGGATCACCGAAAGTCGCGGAAGCGAGCCACGTCGAAGCAAGTTATCCATCCTCTCGACAGCAATAATCAACTGCCGTTCATGGTACACCCCGGCAATAAACGCAATGAGTCGCCTGATGCGCTGCACGCCAAGAACAGATGTTGCACACGGCTCGCCCACACGAGCAGCATACTTAGATGGCTCTCGCTTCTCCCCTATTCGAGCGCGACGAGCTCGCCGGGGTCATAATCTACGCCCATAAAGGTAAGGCCGCACGCCGGCGCCGTGGGACCCGCAGCAGTACGATCGCAAGCGTCAATCACCTCGCGCATCCACTCGGGATCGCGGCGATGCATGCCGATCTCGACGAGCGTTCCCACGATGGTGCGCACCATCGAATGCAAAAACGCATTGCCCTCGATGGTAAACGTGAGGATATCCTCGCCAAAGGCGACCTCGTGGCCAAACTCGGCACGCATCACGCAACGATGCGTTGGCTTGCCCACGGCAGAAGCGACCTTACAAAAGCTCTTAAAGTCCTGTTCGCCCAAAAGCGCTGGGCAGGCGGCTGCCATCGCATCCACGTCCAAAGGATAACGATGCCACCATACCGCACCACGCGATAGCACCGGACGCGCATCGCGATCGGCAATGCGGTAGGTATAGGTCCGAGAACGTGCGTCAAAACGCGCAGAAAAGCCCTTACGGGCCTTGTAGACCTCATTAACGGCGATATCTTTGGGCAGCAGCGCATCCATAGCTCGCAGCCACCTGCGGCGCGTTAAAGCGAGCTCTGCGTCCGTAACGGGCACGCTGATGTATTGGGCCACCGCATGCACCCCTGCATCGGTGCGCCCGGCACACGTCAAATCGACTGAGCGGCGCAAGAGCGTCTCTATGGCAAGACGCAGCTCTCCGGCAACCGTCGTCTGCCCTGGCTGCTCGGCAAATCCGCTATAGGACGAGCCGTCATAGGCAACACGAAACACCAACGTGGCATCGAGCTCTGGAGTCAAATTGAAATCAGACGGCGCGGTCATGGGCGCTCCCAACAAACAAACAACGATATCGCGACAAAAAAAGAGGGGTACGCGAACGTACCCCTCGAATATAGCCTATGCAGACGAATTGTCTACTCAGCGGTCTCCTCAGCAGGAGCCTCCTCGGCAGCGGTCTCCTCGACAGCCTCGACCTTCTTGGGAGCAGCGGCCTTCTTGGGGGCCGGAGCAGCCTTCTTGGCCTTGGGCGTGCAAGGCTCGGTGACGAGCTCCATGATAACGATGGGAGCGTTGTCGCCCTTACGGGTACCGAGCTTCATGATGCGGGTGTAACCGCCGTTGCGATCCTGCCACATGCCCTGAGCAGCCTTGTCGAAGATCTCGGCAACGAGCTGCTTATCGCCGAGCTTGGCGATAGCCAGACGACGAGAGTGCAGGTCGCCCTTCTTGGCCCAGGTGATGATCGGCTCGACAACCGAACGCAGCGCCTTAGCGCGGGTCTCGGTGGTCTTGATGCGGTCGTTCTCGAAGAGGGCCTTGGCCAGGCTCTTCTTCATGGCCTTGGTGTGGCTCGCATCGGTGCCGAGCTTCAGGCCCTTCTTAACGTTGTGACGCATGGTCTAGTTTCTCCTCAAATATGCGAAGCATTAAGCCTTCAGGCTCAGGCCCATGGACTCAAGCTTGTCCTTCACTTCCTCGATCGACTTAACACCGAAGTTGCGGATGTTCAGAAGATCGTTCTCCGAGAACTCAACGAGCTGACGGACCGAGTGAATGCTGGCACGCTTAAGGCAGTTGTAGGAACGGACAGAAAGGTCCAGATCCTCGATCTGCTTGTCCAGCTCGGCGTTGTCGTTGGTGACCTCGGGAGCGAAGATCGAAACCTCCTCCTCGACCTCGGGGGTCTCGGCAAGGTTCATAAAGGCAGCCATATGCTGGTTGATGATATTGGCAGCCTGGACCACGGCGTCGCGCGGGGCGATGGAGCCGTTGGTCTCGATCTCGAGGACAAGGCGGTCGTAGTCGGTGTGCTGACCGACACGGCAAGCCTCAACGAGCTTGGCGCAACGGGATACCGGCGAGTACAGCGAGTCGACGTGGATCACACCGATGGGATCGTTGTCGCGCTTGTTGGCCTCGCCAGAGACATAGCCGCGGCCATAGCCGATGCGCATGCTCATGGTGAGATGGCCACCCTCGGTGAGCGTAGCGATGTGCTGCTCGGGGTTGACCAACTCAAACTCGGACGGAATAAAGAAGTCCGCACCGGTGACCTCGCAGGGGCCGTCAACCGAGATGGTGGCGGTCGCCTCGTCGGTCGTGCCGAGAGCCCTGAAGACAAGACCCTTGACATTCAGGACGATGTCAGTGACATCCTCGACCATGTTAGGGATGGTCATGAACTCGTGCTGCGCACCATCGATCTGAATAGCCTCGACGGCGGCACCCTCGAGCGAGGACAGAAGAACGCGACGCAGGGAGTTGCCCAGCGTATCACCGTAACCGCGCTCGAGCGGCTCGACGGAGACACGAGCAGACGTCTCGTTGATCTCTTCGACCTGAACCTGAGGCCTAATGAATTCTGACATGTATTACCTCCAGCCTCAGCAGCCCGGATGGACTACTTAGAGTAGAGCTCGACGATGAGCTGCTCGTTGATATCACCGCTGATCTGCTCACGCGTCGGCAGAGCGAGCACGTTACCAGACAGCTTCTCGATATCGACCTCAAGCCAGCCAGGGACCTCAAAGCGCTCGGAGGAAATCAGAGCCTCCTTGATGGGGAGGAGGTCACGGAACTTCTCGCCGACAGCGACGACGTCGCCGGCCTTGACGCGGTAGGACGGGATGTCCACGCGCTTGCCGTTCACGGTGAAGTGACCGTGGCGGACGGACTGACGAGCCTCTTTACGGGTGCGAGCGAAGCCAAGACGGAAAACAACGTTGTCGAGGCGAGACTCAAGGATGATCATGAGGTTCTCACCGGTGACGCCGTTCATCTTACGGGCCTTGTTGAAGTAGCCGTGGAACTGCTTCTCCAGAACGCCATAGATGAACTTGACCTTCTGCTTCTCGCGCAGCTGCATGCCGTACTCAGATTCCTTGCGACGGCGCTTGGGCTGACGGATAGATTCCTTCTTGCTGCTGTAACCGAGCTCAGCGGGATCGATCCCGAGCTGACGGCAGCGCTTAAGAACAGGAGTCCTGTCGATTGCCATATTGATACGATCCTTTCAGTTACACGCGGCGACGCTTCTTGGGGCGGCAGCCGTTGTGCGGGATGGGGGTCTTGTCCTGAATGCTCGAGACCTCGAGGCCAGCAGCCTGGAGGGAGCGGATGGCGGTCTCACGACCGGAGCCGGGGCCCTTGACGAAGACGGAAACCTTCTTCATACCGTGCTCCATGGCCTGCTTGGCAGCAGCCTCGGCAGCCATCTGGGCAGCGAACGGCGTGGACTTACGGGAGCCCTTGAAGCCCACCTGGCCAGCCGACTTCCAGGAAATGACGTTGCCCTGGGGATCGGTGATCGAAACGATCGTGTTATTGAACGTAGAACGGATGTGAGCCTGGCCCACGGAAATGTTCTTACGGTCCGCGCGCTTCAGACGGGCAGCGCGAACGTTCTTCTTAGCAGTAGCCATCTATCTAGCGCTCCTTATTTCTTCTTCTTAGCACCGATCTGACGCTTCGGGCCCTTGCGGGTACGAGCGTTAGTGTGGGTGCGCTGGCCGCGGACCGGGAGGCCCTTGCGGTGACGAAGGCCGCGGTTGCAGCCGATGTCCATAAGGCGCTTGACGTTCTGGTTGCGCTCACGGCGGAGGTCGCCCTCAACCATGATCTGGTTCTTGTCGATATACTCGCGGATGGCGTTAACCTCATCCTCGGTGAGGTCCTTAACGCGCGTATCCACGTTAACGTTGCACTCGACGCAAATCTTCGTCGCAGTGGTGCGGCCGATGCCGTAAATGTAGGTCAGACCGATCTCAACGCGCTTCTCACGCGGGAGGTCGACACCATTAATACGGGCCAACGTAGTCTCCTCTCTTAACCCTGACGCTGCTTATGACGGGGGTTCTCGCAAATGACGAGGACCTTGCCATGGCGCCTAATGATTTTGCACTTATCGCACATCTTCTTGACCGAAGGACGTACCTTCATCGTTCTTCCTTTCGGTAGCGCTCAAACTACTTCCCTACTATCTACTCGCCCAGCCGCAGGCGTTTAAAACTATGGCTGGTCTTCACACACAATCCGACCGTAGGTTGAGCTAAGCCTGCAGTCGGAAATAGAGTGCGTGTATGCGTGCCGCTATTTGTAGCGATAGGTGATGCGGCCGCGGGTCAGGTCGTACGGGGAAAGCTCCACGACAACCCTGTCACCGGGGAGAATACGGATGTAATTCATTCGAATCTTGCCAGAAATGTTGCACAGAACCGAATGACCGTTCTCGAGCTCGACCTTAAACATGGCATTAGGCAACGGTTCCTTTACCGTACCCTCGAGCTCAATTGCGTCTTCCTTCTTCACAAGCAATCATCTTTCTCTAGAAAACGACAGCGATTGAGTATTCTACAACACGTATACACGCATCGTAATAACTTCGTAATGGCTCCACAACTACGTGGAACTTGTTACATTTGAAATGTAAAACAAAGCCGTTCCCTGATGCCCAAGATCGCCTTGAAATGAGAAGGCATAGACCTTGGGGTCATGCCTTCGAAATTGAAAGGCGAGGTTGGGCATCAGGGGGCGGCGACTTTTACATTTCTCCGCCTTGGAGCGAACACCAGGATCCTTGCGCATCCGTGGTGAGAATCACCGGACCGTCATTGGTGATGGCGACGGTGTTCTCGTAGTGCGCGGCGGGCAGGTGGTCGTTGGTGGTGACGATCCAACCGTCGGAGCCCGTGCTCACATGGTTGGAACCCATCGTTACCATCGGCTCGATGGCAATGACCATACCGGCCTGGAGGCGAACGCCCCTCCCCTTCTTTCCATAGTTAGGAACGTTGGGGTCCTCGTGCATCACGCGGCCAATGCCATGACCCACATAGTCACGAAGCACGCCATAACCGTGAGACTCGGCGAGGGACTGGACGGCATAACCAACATCCCCGATATGGTTACCGGGAACAGCCTGCTCAATGGCAGCCTTAAGGCAATCGCGCGTAACCTCGCACAGGGCCTTGGCCTCGGGCGTAGGGGTGCCGACGAAAAACGTCCATGCGTTATCGCCAACCCAACCGTCGACAACGGCTCCCGTATCGATGGAGATGATATCGCCATCGCGCAGGATCATATCGGGGTTGGGAATACCGTGGACCACGGCATCGTTGATCGATGCGCAAATGGTCCCCGGGAACCCGCCGTAACCCTTAAAGGCCGGGGTGCCGCCATGCATGCGGATAATCTGCTCCGCGAGCTGATCGAGCTCAAAAGTCGAAACGCCGGGGCGCACCATGGCTCCAACGTGGCGGAGCGCCATCTTAGATAGCGCTCCTGCCTTCTTCATCTGCTCGATTTGCGTTGCAGACTTAATCTTAATCATAGACCGAGGGCCTCTTTGACATCCCCGTATACGGTCTCGCGAGCCTGGTCACCGTTGACCGACTTGAGCAGACCCTGGCCACGATAGTAATCGACAAGCGGGCTCGTGGACTTCTCGTAGACGTCGAGACGGTTCTTGATGGTCTCGGGCTTATCGTCGTCGCGCTGATACATCTCGCCGCCGCATTTGGGGCAGGTAACATCGGCAGCAGTGCCGGTGTAACCGCAGGCGCGGCAGGTGCGACGCGAAGACAGACGATCGATGATGACCTCGGGGGCCACGTCGACCAGAAGGGCACAGTCGATCTCGCGACCCATGGCGGAGAGCTCGGAATCGAGCGTCACAGCCTGGGCGGTGTTGCGCGGGAAGCCGTCGAGGATGAAGCCCTGCTGGGCGTCATCGGCGGCAAGGCGCTCCTTGACAAGGTCGATCACGAGCTGGTCGGGAACGAGCTCGCCAGCGTCCATGTACTTCTTAGCCTGAATACCAAGCTCGGTGCCACCCTTGACGGCAGCACGCAGCAGGTCGCCCGTGGAGATGTGGGCGACGCCAAACTCGGCGACGAGCTCCTGTGCAACGGTGCCCTTACCGGCACCCGGAGCTCCGAGCAATACGAGGTTCATGAGCAATCCTCCTCTAGCCTATTTAAAGAATCCATCGTAATCATACATCTTGATCTGGCCTTCGAGCTTGTCGACCGTGTCGAGCACGACGCCGACCATGATGAGGATGGACGTGCCGCCAAATGCCTGGATCAGCTGATTGCCCGTGAAGGAGAAGATGATCGAAGGCACGATGGCGATGAGCGCCAAAAAGACAGCGCTGGGAAGCGTAATCTTGTTGAGCGCGTTCTTGATGTAGGCCGCGGTAGCCCTACCCGGACGAACGCCCGGAATAAAGCCGCCCTGCTTCTTAAGGTTGTCGGCCGTGTCATCGGGATTGAACACCATGGAGGTGTAGAAGTACGCGAAGAACACGATGAGGACAACGTTAAGCACCCAGTTGAGCCAACCGGTCGAAAGCGCAGAGGCAACTGCCTGAATCCAGCCGATGCCGGGGAAGAACACGGCAACCTGAGCCGGGAAGTACAGCAGCGCCGAAGCGAAGATGATCGGCACGACACCCGCGGTGTTGACCTTGATGGGCAGGTAAGTGGTCTGGCCACCCATCATGCGACGGCCCACGACGCGCTTAGCGTAGGAGACCGGAATGCGGCGCTGGCCGCGCTCAAGGAAAACAATCAGCGGGATAACCAGCAGGATGATGGCGCAGATGATCACCATAGTGATGATGCCACCGCCATTGCCCTCGGTGCTGGAGAAGATCGCCTGCGGCAGACCGGCCATGATGTTCGCAAAGATGATCAGCGACATGCCATTGCCGATACCGCGCTGGGTAATGAGCTCACCAATCCACATGATCAGCATGGCGCCCGCGGTGAGCGTGCCGACGATCATGAGGTCGAAGATGATCTCGGGAGCGGCGGCGCCATTAAAGCTGATGCCGAAGCTCTTAAAGAGGAAGAGGTAACCCACGGAGTTGAGGATTGCCAGAGCCAGGGTGAGGTAACGCGAATACTGCGTAATCTTGGTCTGACCGACCTCGCCCTCGCGGGCAAGCTCATGCAGGGAAGGCACAACGGCCTGGAGCATCTGGAGGATGATCGAGCTGGTGATGTAAGGCATGATGCCCAGCGAAAACACCGACACATAGCTTAACGCGCCGCCAGAGAAAAGATTCAGGAGGGCCATAGCACCTGCGGCGACCGAATTGTTATCGGTCGAGAAAAGGCCCAGCATCCCCTGGAAGGGAATGCCGGGCACAGGAACGTGCGCACCAATGCGGTACACGACGAGCATAGCTATGGTAAAAAGAATCTTTTCGCGCAGTTCTTTGATGCGGAAAGCATTCTTAAGACCATTTAGCACGGCAGCTCGACCTTTCCGCCGGCGGCCTCGATCTTGGCCTGCGCAGAAGCGCTGACCTTGTCGACCTTGACCGTGAACTTCTTGGTAAGCTCACCATTGCCGAGCACCTTGACGGGCTCGAACTCGCTCTTGGTGATGCGAGCGGCCTTAAGAGCGGCACCGTCGATCACAGCGCCATCCTCGAACTTACGCTCGAGACGCTCAACGTTAACAGCGGTGTACTCGATACGACGGGGGTTGCGGAAGCCCGGAAGCTTGGGCAGGCGCATAGCCAGCGGAGTCTGGCCACCCTCGAAGCCGGCACCCTTGGTGCCGCCAGAGCGAGAGCCCTGGCCCTTCTGGCCGCGGCCAGAAGTGGTGCCGTGACCCGAAGAATTGCCACGGCCAACGCGCTTGCGGTTCTTGGTGGAACCGGGCGCGGGAGTAAGATCGTGAAGCTGCATTTGCTACTCCTCTACAATCTCGACAAGGTGCTTGACCTTGAAGATCATGCCGCGGACGGACTCGTTGTCAGTAATCTCGCGAACCTCGCGGATCCTGTGGAGACCGAGGGCACGGACAGTACGGACCTGGTCCTGCTTGCAACCGTTGGTGCTGCGGACCTGCTTGATCTTGATGGTGTCAGCCATGCTTAGTTCTCCTTACCGACGAACATCTCGGAGACCGTCAGGCCACGGCGAGCCGCGACGTCCTCAGGGCTGGAGAGCTCCTTGAGGCCCTCGACGGCAGCCTTGATGATGTTGAGGCCGTTGTCGGTACCGAGGGACTTGGACAGGACGTTCTTGATGCCAGCAAGCTCAAAGAGGGGACGCACAGCGCCGCCGGCGATAACGCCGGTACCCTCGACAGCGGGCTTGATGATGATGCGGCCGGCACCAAAGTGGCCGATAACCTCGTGCGGAATGGTGCCCTCTTCGGTCACCGGCACGTGGAACATGTTCTTCTTGGCATCGAGAGACGCCTTGGAGATGGCCATGGGCACCTCAGCGGACTTGCCCATGCCAACGCCGACGTTGCCCTTGCCATCGCCAACGACGACGAGAGCGACGAGGCTCATGCGACGACCGCCCTTGACGGTCTTCGACACGCGGTTGATGTAAACGACGCGCTCCTCGAACTCGGAGGCCTCGCGCTGCTGCTTCTGATTACGAGCCATGTGCTACATACCTCCTAGAACTCGAGACCGGCGGCACGAGCACCGTCGGCGAGGGCCTTGACGCGGCCATGGTAGATACGGCCACCGCGATCGAAGGCGACCTTGGTGATGCCGGCCTCGATGGCACGCTTGCCAACGAGCTGACCGACCTTCTCCGCAGCCTCCTTGTTCGAGGTGTGGGTGCCCTTGAACTCGGCCTCGAGGGTCGAGGCGGAGACGAGCGTCAGGCTGGAGCCCTTGCTGTCGTCGATGATCTGGGCATAGATGTTGGCGTTAGTACGGGTCACGCGAAGACGCGGACGCTCGGCGGTACCCGAGATCTTGCCGCGAACACGACGCTGACGACGCTTGAGGCCTTCCAGCTTCGCCTTATGCTTGTTCATACGTAAACTCCTAAAAAGGTTGATCTTGCCAGCACCTAACGGGGTGCTGGTCTTATGCGAGTGAGTCGGTTACGACTACTTGGCGGCCTTACCCAGCTTGCGGCGGATGTGCTCGCCAACGTAGTGGATACCCTTGCCCTTGTAAGGCTCGGGAGGACGATGGCCGCGGATCTCAGCGGCGATCTGACCGACCTGCTGCTTGTTGATACCCTTGACGTTCACGTGGGTGTTGTCGGGAACCTCGAAGGTGATACCCTCGGGAGCCTCGACGATCACGGGGTGCGAGAAGCCCAGGGAGAACTCGAGGTTCTTGCCCTTCTGCTGCACGCGGTAACCGACGCCGGCGAGCTCGAGCTTCTTCTCGAAGCCCTCGGAAACGCCAACAACCATGTTGTGGATGAGGGCGCGGGTGAGGCCGTGGCGGGCACGGGTCTCACGCTCGTCGTCGGGACGGGAAACGGTGAGGACGTTGTCCTCGATATTGATAGCGAGCTTCTCATAGACATCGAGCTCGAGCTGGCCCTTGGGGCCCTTGACGACAACGTTGTTGCCGTTGACTGCCACTTCGACTCCGGCGGGAATCTGGACAGGCTTATTACCGATACGAGACACGGTGATCTCCTTTCCTTCTACCTACCGAGCGAATTACCAGACGTAAGCGATGATCTCGCCGCCGACGTTGTGCTTGCGAGCATCGCGGTCGGTCATGACGCCATGGCTGGTGGAAATAATGGCGGTACCAAGGCCACCGCGGACGCGGGGCATGTCGGCAACGCCGGTGTACTTACGCAGGCCCGGCTTGGAAATGCGGCGGATGCCGTTGATGACCTTAGCCTTCTTGGGACCATACTTAAGCGTGATGTGCAGAGTCTTCTGGGGGACGGTGTCCTCGACATCGTAGCCCTCGATGTAGCCCTCCTCGTGCAGAACACGAGCGATCTCGACGAGCTTCTTGCTGCTCGGCATGGAGACCGTGGCCTTGTTCACAGAGTTAGCGTTACGAATGCGCGTAAGCATATCTGCGATCGGGTCTGTAAGGTTCATACAGATTCTCCTTCGTTCTTGATGAACACGTGCTCTTGGTTCTTCGCCGCCCTTAACGGCAAAGCCTAACTAGCACGTTTTCCCTGTTCCAAACGGATGCTTGAAACGCTGGTAGTGACTTACCAGCTGGCCTTCTTAACGCCGGGAAGCTCGCCCTTGAGTGCAAGCTCGCGGAAGCAGACACGGCACAGGCCGAACTTGCGGTACACAGAGTGCGGACGGCCGCAGCGCTGGCAGCGCGTGTACTCACGAGTAGAGAACTTCTGCTTGCGATTGCACTTGACGATCATCGATGTCTTAGCCACTTATATCCTCCTCACATAGAGTATTGTTCGCCCCAAGCGCCGCCCCCTTGTGGGAACGGCGCTTATAGGGCAGGTGAACCTATTTCTTGAACGGGAAACCAAAGGCGTCCAGAAGGGCCTTGGCCTCCTCATCGGTGTTGGCGGTGGTCACGAAAGTGATGTCCATACCACGCTGGTGATCGACGGAGTCAAAGTCGATCTCGGGGAAGATGAGCTGCTCGGTGACGCCCATGGAGAAGTTACCACGGCCGTCGAAGCTCTTGGCGGAGATGCCGCGGAAGTCGCGGATACGGGGGATAGCGACGGAGGTCAGACGATCGAAGAACTCCCACATACGGTCGCCACGCAGGGTAACCTTGCAGCCGATCGGCATACCAGCGCGCAGGCGGAAGGTAGCGATGGACTTGCGGGCACGGGTGATCATCGGCTGCTGGCCGGTGATGGCGCGCAGGTCGCGCACGGCACCGTCGATGGCCTTGGAATCGGTAGCGGCCTCGCCGACACCCATGTTCACGACGATCTTCTCAAACTTGGGGATCATCATGACGTTCTCGTACTGGAACTTGTCCTGAAGCTGCTGCTTGACCTCGTTGTTGTACTTGGCCTTCAGACGCGGCACATACTTCTCTTCTGCCATTGTTCACTCCTTCTTGGGGTTTTAAGCACGGGGCGTGGCCACGGTGGGTTGTCCTCGTGCCTCCTGACTGCATCCGCGCCGCTCATGGCATTTCGCGGTTTGGACTCGACGCAGCAGGAGCCGACAAAACAATCGGTACTATACGCGCATTGGGTGCGTATTTCCAGAAAAACATCGTCTGCCTGCACAACTCCACAACTCCCCCGCACAAATGGGTCCCAAAAAGCCGTTGCGGTGAAATAGGGACTGTTTGACGGCTTAACCGGCTTAAACAATCCGTATTTCACCGCAACTCATATATGGGGCGTTATTTTTGGCGAGGCAGGACCAGGTTGAGGACGACGGCGACAAGTGCGGCGACGGCAATGGAGGATCCGCCAAACCTAGGCAGCGGCCCTATGCCGCCCAACGGGCGGACATTATAGGGCATATGGCACAGGTAGCATTTTGACCCGCATGCGGCAGAGGGCTGGGGTAGCTAATTTGGGACGGGGCTCTTTTAGCTACCCAACAGCGAGCGAAAATCATCGAGCAGGCAGGGTAGCTAAAAGAGCCCCGTCCCAAATTAGCTACCTCTGGGATGCGACTAGCGCTTGCGGGGGACGAGCTTGGTGCGACGCAGATGGATCATCTCGGCGGCGATGGAGATGGCGATCTCTTCGGGGTCCTCGGCCTGAATGGCAACGCCGATCGGCAGGTGCAGCTCGTCGATCTGGTCCTGCGTAAAGCCCTCCTGCTCCAAGCGAGCCCGCACAAAGGCCGTCTTGCGGCGCGAACCCAGGCAACCCAAATAGGCGGGCTTGGCGCGCAAGGCCTGAATCACCACATCGATATCGGACTTGTGGCCCGCCGTGGCGACGACTACCAGATCGCGCGGACCGATGGGGCATAACTCGTCCAGGTTCTTGTAGTCGACCAGACGACGGTCGTAGACGCCGGGTACCCATTCGGGCGTCAGCGTGCCGGGGCGGTCATCGCACGCCACGACGGCAAAGCCCGCCGCCGTGAGCACGCGCGCCGTCGCGGCGCCCACGTGACCGCAGCCAAAGATGTAGGTCAGGCCCTCGGGGCAAAGCGTCTCGATGTGCGCCGGGGGAATCTCGGAGGCGGCGTTGGTGTAGGTGACCTTACTCCCCTCTTCCGTCAGCGAAAGCCCGGGGCAACCCACAATGGTGCGGCGCGACTCCTCGCCATGGTATTCGGCAGCGTCGCTTTCGAGCGCGCTTGCGATAAACGGTTCAAAGTCGATGACGAAGTCGCCGATGCGTCGATACGCCAAGACGTCGGCAACCGACTGGAACAACGGCGCCTGCGATGCATCCAGGTGCAGATAACACAGGCAGATGGCTCCGCCGCAGATCATGCCGGTATCGGAGTTCTCGCCGCCCATGGTGTAGCGGACCAGGCGCGACTGCCCTGCGGCCAACAGCTCGCGCGCCTCGTCCAGCGCAAGGAGCTCGATCTTACCGCCACCGATGGTGCCCGCTTGGCTGCCACCGGCAAAGACGGCCATCCAGGCGCCCACGCCGCGCGGCGATGACCCTGCCGTGCCGGCAACTACCACCAGCTCGCACGTCTTACCGGCCTTCAGAGCGCCAAGCGCAGCATTCACCACATCGAGCTTTTCCATCGTCGCTTCCTATCCCCTAAAAACGTCGGTGAACATGGCGAGCGCCTCGAGCACGCCGCCGCCGACCGACGTCGCCTTGTCCGAAATATAGTTGATATAGCTGGCATCGCCGCGTGGATCGACATCGGCACATTTAAAGCCCTCGGTCACCAGAACGCCGTCGGCCAAAAGCCCGCGCAAGCAGCCGTCAATCTGCGTGACCATGGGAGTGTCGCCCGCATACCCGATCACATCGCCGGCACTCACGATGTCGCCGATCACGCGGTCGGACCTAAACACACCGGCGGCGAGGCTGTGGATAACGCGCTCCTTGCCATACCCGGCGATGACACCCGGCACGCCCGTATTGGGCTGGGGCGAGCCCTGGGTGATGACGCGGCCGAGAAAATGACCGCGCATGGTCTCGACCACGGCATCGCAATCGACCGGCGCGGTAAAGCCCGGCCCCACGGCGATGACGACAGGCGCCATATCGCGCGTGGTGCTCAAGTTGCGCTTGGCCAGGATCGCGTCGACCACAGCCGAGGGCTTAAGTTCGTCGAGCATCTTGGCCTGGGGATCCACCACAACGGCAACATCGCCGGCCTGGGTAATTGCAAGCGCCTCTGCCGGCGTCTGCGCCAAGCGGGCACGAATGCCCTCGACCTGAACCTCGCCCAGGCGAATGGCCTCGCAAAAACTGATCGTGCGACGGATACACGTGGGAACCGCGATATCGGCCATGACAACCGACACGCCGGCGCGCACCAAACGGGCGGCGACGCCCGTGGCGATATCGCCGGCGCCGCGAACATAAACGAGCATTTCCGGGGCACCTCCCTGTGCTACGGTTTGAGCAGAGCAAAAGCGGTTCGACCGCTACTCTGATGATTATTTATTATCACAGTATTATACGGCGGTGAACAGATGGAAACGGTTAGCGGCAATCTCGCCTCGGCGCTCAGGATCGAGCCGGGCATTACCGCGATTATCGGCAGCGGTGGCAAGTCGACCTTGCTAAAGGCGCTCGGCCTTGAGCTTATGCGCGCGGGCGGCCGCGTGCTCCTCTGCACCACCACGCATATGTTTCCCGTCGCCGGCGTGCCATGGGACGGGACGGGTCGTCGCCTGGACGCCGCACCTTGGAAGCCGGGCGCCTCGCATGCCCCCGGCTGCACCTGCGAGGCCTGCGCGGGCCTTGCGCGCGGAAGCATCTGCCAAGCAGGTATCTTGGACCCCGAAACGGGCAAGCTCTCCGCCCCCGCCGAGCCGCTCGGCAAGCTGGCACAGCGCTTTAACCACGTCTTGGCCGAGGCGGACGGCAGCAAGCGGCTCCCGCTCAAGGCCCACGCCGCCTGGGAGCCGGTGATTCCCTCTGGCACGGCCAACATCGTCTGGATCGTTGGCGCCTCGGGGCTCGGCAAGCCCATCAACGAAGCCGTCCACCGCCCCGAGCTCTTTTGCGAGCGTTGCGGCTGCGAGCTCACCGATACCGCCACGCCCGAGCGCGTCGCCCAGGTGCTCAATGCCGAGATGCAGGCGCTGAGGCTCGACGCCGCGCACGTCATACTCAACCAAGTCGCCGCGCTCAGCGACCCCACGATGGCCGACCGCTTCGAGGCTGCCCTCGGCCGCCCCGTCGTCGCTACCAGCCTCCAGGGGTAGCTAATTTGGGACGGGGCTCTTTTAGCTACCCCATGTTGAGAGAAAAATCATCAGGTAGGCAGGGTAGCTAAAAGAGCCCCGTCCCAAATTAGCTACCCTGGCGCCCTTTCTGCTAGCGAGGCGCGTAGCAGGCCGCAACGTGTTCTGAGACGCGGCGCTGGCCCTTGGCGGTGTCGACATCCCACAGCTCGTAGGCACGTGCCTCGACCAACTGGATATCGGCACGGCCGCGCAGCAGCGACGATCCGCCGTCCTTGCCCTTAAGCCCCATAAGGTTAGGAAAGAAGCTCGCGGGGAACAGCACCGGAGAGGCCGGCTCGCCGTTCAGGGCAAGACGCACGGGCGCGACACCGCCGTTGGCCTTAAAAGCACCGGCGAGTGCCTCAAAGGAATCAGAACTCACGAGCGGCTGGTCGCCCGGCAAAAAGAGGCAGCCCCTCCAATCGCGATCGGCTCCCCAAGTAAGGCCGGCGCGCACGCTCTCGCTCCTGAGCGCGCCATCGTGCCGTACGCACGCGCAGCGCAGCTCACGGCAGATCTCGGCAACCTGGGGCCAGCGCGTCGTAACAACAACGTCAAATCCCCTGGGCACCGATTCAATCGTCCGCTGAATCAGCGGCTTTCCACAGATGTCGGCAAGCATCTTGTTAGAGCCAAACCGCTTGCCCTCGCCCGAAGCCATAATGACGCATCCAAGTTTCATGGCGATACCTCCCCTGAAGCCATCGTACCCATAACGCGCGCCGCTACCTCGACCACGATGCAAAAAGAGGGCACCCCGCCGGTTGGCAGAGCGCCCCCTTTACATGGTTTACCTCAACCCGGCTTTAGGCCTGGAACCAACGGGCGGTGTTTCGCTCATAACGCAGCGACACTTTCGTTATTTGCGAACAAGTGGGGTTTATGGCAAAGTGTGCCCAAACTAATTTTTAGGAAGGCACCCATGACCCCCGCACAGATTGAGTTTTATAACCGCCTTGCACACGGCCTGGCGCTCCAGTTTGGCCCCAACTGCGAAGTCGTCGTCCACGACCTGGAGACCGAGGACGTGGACCACTCCATCGTGGTAATCGAAAACGGCCATGTAAGCGGGCGCAAACTGGGTGACGGTCCCAGCCATATTGTGTTTGAGTCCATGCACGAGGACACCACCGACGTACACGACCGCGAGCCATACCTCACCAAAACCGCCGATGGCAAGCTGCTTAAGTCCTCGACCATCTTTATCCGCAACGACGAGGGCAAGCCTGTCGGCATTTTGGGCATTAACTTTGACATTACGCTCATGAAAGCTTTTGAGCGCTCGCTCGATGCCTTTACCGGCACCGACGGCACGGGCTACACCGAGCCCGAGCCCATTACCAAAACCATCGGCGACTTGCTCGAAGATCTGCTGCGCGAGTGCGAGCAATACGTGGGCAAGCCCGCAGCCCTTATGACCAAGGATGAGCGCATTCGCGCCATTGGCTACCTCGACCGTCGCGGCGCCTTCCTCATTTCCAAGTCGAGCGAGCGTGCCTGCGAGTTCTTTGGCATCTCTAAGTACAGCTTCTATAGCTACCTCAACGAGGCAAAGGCGGCGGCCGGCGACAAGTAGGCAACTCGGCCGGATCGCCCTCCCCTTTTGGGCGTGAGTTCTGGAATGCACGAATCCGAGACTCGGCCGCAAGGCAAGTTCCATATAATCGAAGGACGAGACAGTTCGAAAGGATGGAACAAGATGGGGTCGAGCAACGCATCGCGCAACGGCCACGGAGGCTTCGCTTCTGCCGCCAGGCATGCGAAACGCGCGTTTGACGAGGGCGAAGACGATCTGTTTGCGTTGAGCCTCGACGACGTGATGAGCGATCGCCCCTGGACCGCCGACGAGCTCATGGGCGACGGAACCCATTCGGCAGGCGATCCTTCCGAGACGGCATCGTTTATCGCCGCGGCGCAGCATCTTGCGCCCGAACCGCCCGTTGCAGATCTCGACGACTTTGCGACCCGTCAGTTTGCCTTCGATTCCTGGGCTGATGCCGATCTGGACGAAACATCTGCCGGCGCGCCGACGCTCGGCGAGCCGGTAAATCCACTTGTCGCCGCGTCCGCTTCCGAATACGAGCCGGACGACCACGCGCAAGCTATGCCCACATCCTCATACACCGATAGCCACACTGACAACGACGATTATTATGGCGACTACTACGCCGCGGAAGAGGCGCCGCGCTTTTTGGATTTCAATCCAGTAGCAAAGATTATCTTTATAGCGATTGTCGTAGTACTGCTTGGCGTCATTGCGTTTGAGGGATTCCAGCTGTTCCGCAGCCCCGTCGAGTCCGAATCGGCAACGCAGCAAAAAGAGGACGAGAGCAACGACTACCTCGACGTCAACAACCTCAAGGGCGACCCCAACGACGGGGACGAGTAGCGGGGGCTGAGGGCGGCTGAAGCGTCCATATGTAGCACCAGCTTCTACGTGCTGTTTTGTCATCCGGTTACACTTTTCCAGATGTTGAGACCGTCAGATTCGACACTTTTCCGTACTTTTGAGGTGCCGATTCCGACACTTTTCCGTACTTTTATAAGGCATATTTCGACACTTTTCCGAATGTTGGCCGAATAATTGCCGCGTAATCAAGCGCCGTCTGCACATCATTTCGCAGGCGACGCTTGATTTGTGTCCGCGCGTGCTGATAGACTCCATCGTGCCCGAAAGGAGCGGGCGCGTTTTATCCAGAGTCGGGGTAGAGAGTTGGCTCCACGATCCCGACGCCAACCGGCCAAGAGGCACGGTGGCCCTGCCAACATCGATGAAAGGAGTCCGTATGGACAATTTCTCTGTGCGCAACGAGTGCAATTTCCACAACCTGGCAGCCAAGCCAAAACGAATACATCTTCTGGACAAGCCGAACGGCTATGCCTCGGCCATGGTCAAGAGCAGTCTCTCCCACCAGATGCGCTTTACGGCACAGAAGCTCGAGGAAGAGCTCTGCGCTGCCGACAATCCGCATGTGTTGCAGATCAAGCTGCTAGGAAACGACTCGCGTGAGCCGTCGAGTTGGAAGCTGCTTGCAGACGGCACGTGCGTCGCGGACGGGTCTGGCGCCTTTGCCCGCGAGTGCTTCTACGAGGGAGCCGAGGTATTCCTGGACCTGTGCCGCAACGCCGTGCGCGCGGCCGAACTGCACCAGTGGAGCCAGAGGGAGTATGAGCTGCTGAGTGCTGCCCGCGGGGTTGCGGGAGTGTAGACAAGCGGATGAGCCATCGATGATTTTGAGCTGGCAAGGGCCGGGAATTAGATTCCCGGCCTTCAACCTAGCACTGCTTTATGAGATCGAGCACCGCGGGGATATCGTCAGCGCTACGGAGTGCAACATAGGTCGGCATACCCGGCCCAAATCCGCCCTGCGTGCGTTTGTCCTGGCACATATCCTCCGGGTCAATCAGCTCGTCCACACTCTTTGCCAAGCCAACGGCAATCCAGCCGCCGTTGCTAGTCCTGCCTTCTAACACGGCATGCAGTTTTCGCTTGCCCGACCTGAAGCCTACATAGTACTTGGCTATATAGGACTCCCACGAAGGGTTACCACTCAGAACAGACTCGCACACCTCATCGAAAAGCTTCTGGTTGAGTCCGCCTTCAGCAAAAGTAGGGTGATTCTCCTGCAGAGTCCAGACAGGAGCCTCGTCGGACTCCCCGCGAGAGGGGCGATACTTATCGACGACATCTGCCGGAAGATCGGGGTACTTCCATATCTCGCACGCCTCCTTCGCCAGCTCGTCCGCACGCTGCCTAATCTCCTCCTCGCCCCATTTTTCATGCGAGGCAATCGACTTGTTCAGGTGAAGCGGACTGCACTTAAGCCCCACGCCAGGAAGATTGAGCTTGTCCGAAAACGACCGGTTTGAGTACTCCTGGTTGTAACCCGTCAGCGTTAGATTTCCCAAGTTGTTGCACAGCCTGTCGTGGATGTCTTCCCAGTTCTCGCCAAGCGATTCCTTCCAGCCGTGCACATCATCGATCGTCTGAGGCATGACATGCTCGATTTGGTAATTGTCAGCCGAGATGGGCTCCTTCGGGTGGTGCCAGTTCTCCATGCGTTCCAGGTAATAGCGCTTTTTGGAGAAGCGGTTATAGCAGTCACGCGTCTTAAACTCCTCGACAAAATGCTCGTCCGTCGGGAAGTACGCAGTCATGCCACTGCCATGGATAAGGAGCATCGCCGTAACGTACTCCTCTATATCGTCCTGCTGCTCGAGATTGCGATACATGCCGGCAAAGAAATTATTTAGGCCCGTGGTAAGTCGGCCGCAAACCGCTCGCCTGAACAGAAACGACTCGATAGTCTCGCAGATACGTAAAAACGCATTGCGGCTTAGCCCATTCCCCTCGTAAACCGAGTAAAGCAACATTAAGAGGGGCCTTATCTGCTTCACGTCGAGGCTTACGATTCTGCCGAACACTCGGCGCAGTCCGTCGTCCTTCTCCTTACCAAGGAACAGGCTGGCGTATCTATGTGCATACCCGCGCAGCTCCTTAAGCAGGCCCTCGGTGTCACCATCGTAGTCGTCGGTGAAATAGCGCTTAAACTCGTAGTAGGCCTCGTCCTCCTTCGGCATCCTATTGGGAACTTTAAGCCACAGCCAGTACCAGATAAATGCATTGAACTCGTCCTCGCCGCCTTTTCCGAACAAGTGCTCGAGTGGATGCCAGTAACCCTCGTAAAGCTTGGTCTGTTCGTCGTTGGGAAGCGACATTAGAACGTAGTTACGGATGAGGTCAATGGGCGTGAGCGGCTTGCCCTTGGAGTTCATGGACTCAAATATGAGCTGGGCATTATCAACGCCAGCGGTGAGCTTAGTGTCGATGACCTGTACACGGTTTAGCCCTGCCCAAAGCCTTGCAGGGTCAAATGATTTACCACGCATCTTCTCGCGGAAGAACGCATGGTTCTCGACAATGCGATCCGATTTTTCATCTGGCACGGGAGACCCAGACACGATGGAGAACAGCGTCTCTTTATCGTCCTGCGAGAGCACCAGCTTGTAGCGTGCCAGACCGTTGTAGTCGTCATCGTTAAAGAGGTAGTTCTTCCGAAGCGCTGAGATCTTGAGGTCGCCAAGGAAGCCGGCCTTGTCGGGGTTGTTCTCCAAATAGTCAGCCAAGGCAGCGATCATCAACGAAAACGTCGTCATGCGCTGCTGCCCGTCAATTAGAAGCACGCGCGAAATGCTCGTGGCAGAACTCTCGGACTCGGGGATATAGAGCATCGACCCCACGAAGTGCGATACGCCATCACGACCCGCTCGCATGACGTCATCCCAAAGCACCTCGCACTCTTTTACACTCCACGAGTAAACTCGCTGGTACACGGGAATGACGAACTGCATCTTCGCCACGCCCATAAGGTCGAGTAGATTTGCCTCGGTTGCTTTCATTTACGCTTGCTCCCCCTTCTTGTTTACGTCATTTACCGTCAATCCCCCACTGAGTGGAGGGCGCTAAAGACGAGAGCATCAAAGCACAGAAGCAACCGTGATGCTCATATCACTAGATTCTACAACGCTTGTTGCGAACACAATTGAACGTCTGATCGGTTCCGATGGCTCCCCCTATGAGAAGAGGGTGGATGCTAAGGGTCGCGTGCTGAGCAATGAGTGCATTGCGGACAATCTGCCGTTTGAGGAGTTGCCTAAGGGGTGGTGCTGGACGAGACTTTCATCCTTTTTCACCAAGATGGGCTCCGGAAGCACACCTGTGGGCGGCCGAAAGGTTTACCAAGACGAAGGCCCAATGCTAATCAGATCCCAGAATGTTCACAACGAGGGGCTCAGGCTTGACGACGTTGCACATTTCTCGCGCTCGTTGTTTGGTAGGCGCGGAAGCCACGTGCTGCCAAATGACATGCTACTCAACATCACGGGGGCATCGATCGGCCGTTGCGCAATCGTCCCCGATACATTCGGAGATGCCGATGTAAATCAGCATGTGCTAGTTATGAGACCTGTGCTTCAAATCGTCAGCGGATACCTGCACGCGGCAATCATTTCACCTCTAGTACAGTCGGAAATAATGGTTGGCCAAGTTGGGGCGACTAAGGAGGGGCTAAGTGCTACCAAGGCAGCGGGCCTGCTTATCCCCCTCCCGCCCCTCGCCGAACAGCGCCGCATCGTCGAGCGGGTCGGCGAGCTCATGCCCCTGGTCGAGGAGTACGGCGAGCTCGAGGACGCCCGCGAGGCGCTCGACGCCGCCCTGCCCGGCCGCCTGCGGAAGTCGGTGCTGCAGCTGGCGGTGCAGGGAGGGCTGGTGCCGCAGGACTCGACTGACGAGCCCGCCGCCGTCCTGCTCGAGCGCATCCGCGGGCAGCGCCGGCAGCTCGTGGCCGAGGGGAAGATGAGGGCCCCGAAGGGCGGCGAGTCGATCATCTTCGCCGGTTCCGATGGCCGCCGCTATGAGAAGAGGGTGGACGCAAAGGGCCGCGAGTCCGAGCCCGTCTGCATCGAGGACGAGATCCCGTTCGAGATACCCGAGGGCTGGGAGTGGGCGAGGCTGGGGTCGGTTTTCTCCATGCAAGCTGGCAAAAATATCAAGGCATCACTTTTATCTGATATCCAGACCGAAAAGACGCCGTATCCTTGTTTTGGAGGAAATGGAATCCGCGGCTTCGTTGCTAAGCCTAACGCAAGCGGCGATTTTCCAATAATCGGACGCCAAGGTGCCCTTTGTGGAAATGTCAAACGAGCGACTGGTGACTTCTATGCGACGGAACATGCGGTCATAGTCAGCTGTTTTCTTAACGTAGATATTGCTTGGGCATGTTTGTTTTTAAGTGCACTTAATCTGAATCAATATGCAACTGCAACAGCACAGCCAGGATTGGCCGTATCTAAGATATCAGAAGTCTTAATCCCTATGCCACCTCTAGCCGAGCAGCATCGAATTGTCGAGCGCTTCGATATACTCGAACCGCTCACTACCAATTAATAGCCCTATCAACTGCGGCGCGCTGTTCATTTGCAGTGCGCCGCAGATAGATCCGCGTCGTTTCAATGCTCTCGTGTCCCATTAAATCGGCAAGCAGCGAAATGTCTGGATTGCGATTGATAAAGTTTTTTGCGAATAGGTGTCTAAACGAATGTGGGTAAACGACGTCTTGGTCGACGCCATAACGTAGAGCCGCTCGTTTCAACCCCATGGATATTCCACGCGAAGTGATCGCATTGTCGTTTTTGCCCGGAAAAAGAAGACCTTTCATCGGCTCGGCTTTCCATGCAATACTTTCTTGGCGCAAAGAGTCAGGAATCCAAATTCTCCTGAGCTTTTGCCCTTTTGAAACGATGTCCATATATCCAGCGATTACGTGCTCTACCTTAAACTGTCTTAACTCGCTTACCCGTGCGCCAGTACACACAAGAAAGCGAACAATGAAATACCAAAACCAATCACCGTCTTGCTTCAGACCTTCAATTAGCTGGACGTACTGTTCGTTACTGATGACATTGTCGAGAAACGGCTTCTGCTGAATTCGCACTCCTTTGAGTCGGATTCCATCAAAAGCGATGAAATCAAGGTAGGCGTTAATTGCACCGATGCGGTTGTTGGCTGTTTTCGGAGCGAATGAAGAAACCAGCCACTCTTTGTGCGCAAGAAGTGACTGATTTGTTAGAGACTGAGTTTTATCGATAAGCTGACAAATTGCAAAAGAATACGAGTCGATCGTATTCTCCGCATAACCATTTTCCCGTAAGTATTGATCAAACGCTCTCATGACATCATCCTTTCGACAATGTCATGAAACCAGTTAAACAGCCATATTAAGCAGTTCTGCAAGCTTTTCAGCTATTCGACTTTCTTCTGCCAAAGGCGGAACGGGGACCAATCGCGCTAGAAGGGTGTTGCGCTCAATTCCAGGAATAACTCCTTTAGCGTGTGATTTGATATCTTCGACCATGGCATTCAGAAACAGCGTTATATAGGGAAGCATGCCGTATTCATTTGGCGTAATTGACATAATTTGACGCGCAATGTGCGCGGCATCAAATTGATTGATGGCCATTTCACCGACTGTTCCTTTACATGTAAACAACAATTCCCCCTTTCTTGAAATGCGCGACGGTTCAACGGTCCAGCGGTTTTCAATTAGTTTGCCATCAGCAAAATTGGAAGCCCCGGTTAGATATGGGATTCCTTCGTGTCGGTCGTTGTACTGAGAAGAATTGAGGTCTGTTCCTGACAATAGAACGATGACGCTCTCGAGCCTCGCCCATCCCCAACCCTCGGGTATCTCGAACGGGATCTCGTCGTCGATGCAGACGGGCTCGGACTCGCGGCCCCTGGCGTCCACCCTCTTCTCATAGCGGCGGCCATCGGAACCGGCGAAGATGATCGACTCGCCGCCCTTCGGGGCCTTCATCTTCCCCTCGGCCACGAGCTGCCGGCGCTGCCCGCGGATGCGCTCGAGCAGGACGGCGGCGGGCTCGTCAGTCGAGTCCTGCGGCACCAGCCCGCCCTGCACCGCCAGCTGCAGCACCGACTTCCGCAGGCGGCCGGGCAGCGCGGCGTCGAGCTCCTCGCGGGCGTCCTCGAGCCCGCCGTACTCCTCGACCAGGGGCGTGAGCTCGCCGACGCGCTCGACGATGCGGCGCTGCTCGGCGAGGGGCGGGAGGGGAATCAGCGTTGATTCGAATGTCCCTTTTGTAACGTGTTGAAGGCCTGCGCTGCCATGGGCAAGACCAATGAGCGATAGAACGCTTCGGTTAATAGACAGTTTTAGATAATTGATATCAAGGTTTTGTTCCGAAAACTTGACATTGAAGATATGTTGGTTAAGCAGAGCCTTGCCGCCGCTCCAAACGTGAGCACCAAAGGACGTTCCGGGTGTGCCCGACCAAGCAAAAAGAAGTTCACCGCCATAGAGCAAGAACTTGCTGTCGCAATCCCCGTCATATCGATTATAGGGTGAATTGGGATCGTTAAGATTTTGGATTCTCACTATAGGGAGTCCGGTTGACGTCCAGTCGCTTGGTTTAAAAGCTTTGCCATTCACCAATTCTGTAATGGTGCCAATTCTTGCCCAGGCCCATCCCTCAGGTAACTCCTCAAACGGTATCTCATCCGCAATGCATTTATCGCTCAACACGCGGCCCTTGGCGTCCACCCTCTTCTCATAGGGGGAGCCATCGGAACCGATATAGATAATGCTCTCCCCGCCCTTCGGGAATTTGGCCTTACCTTCAGCAATAAGCTTATGCTTTTCTTCACGAATACGTTCGAGAAGGGCGCTGGCAGGCTCGTCGTTCGGATCCTGCGTTACAAGCTTGCCCTTAATTGCCATTTGAAGGATTGAGTTCTTCAGGTCTTTTGCCTTCATCTACGCCTCAATCCCAAGAATCTCGCAAATACGAGCAAGCTTCTGGTCAATCTCGGCATCGAGCTTAGCACGCTCCTCTTTGTAGTTCCTGATCAGTTCGTCAGGCGGTAAGATCTCCTCCTCCTCGTGAGGATAGCCGCATACGTCAAAGTTAAAGCCGCCGTCTCGCAGCTCGTCAACCGTATAGAACTTGGCCTTGGGATTGCCGTCTTCCTCGATATCTCGACGGTTCTCCCACCATTCCTTTACAGGTGCAAAATGTTCAATCCTAATGGGCTTAGTCTTAGAGAAGTGCTTATACCCCTCGGGCATGTCCATGCGATAGAACCAAACGCCCTCAGAGGCCCCCGTATTATCGAAGAACAGAACGTTAGTAGTGATGGGCGTGTACGGAGCGAAGACACTCTGTGGAAGGCGCAAAACAGTATGCAGGTTCATGTCCTCAAGCAGGCGACGCTTGATCTCCGTCTTTGCACCATCCTGGCCAAAGAGAAAACCATCCGGAATGATAACAGCAGCGCGGCCGCCTCGCTTAAGACGATAAAGAATGAGTCCAAGGAATAGATCTGCGGTCTCAGAGCTACGGAGTGCAACAGGAAAGTTGTTTTGCACCGATGCGCTCTCGGACCCGCCATAGGGCGGGTTCATAAGTACAACGTCAAACTGGCCGTCAGGCTTGTGCTTCCACTCGCGAGCGTCCTTCTCGAGAGAGTTATCGTGAAAAACTTCAGGATTATCGATATCGTGCAGCAGCATGTTGGTCACGCACAGCAGGTAAGGAAGCTGCTTCTTCTCGACACCGTAGACCGATCTTGCATAGAGTTCACGATCGGCTGGAGTCTGAACCTGGGAGTCGAGAATCTTGAGGGCGCTCGTCAAAAAGCCACCCGTGCCACACGCGAAGTCAGCCACAGTCTCGCCGAGCTTGGGAGCAAGCGCCTGGGCCATAAAGTCAGTCACCGCTCGGGGTGTGTAAAACTCGCCGGCATTACCTGCGGACTGCAGGTCTTTCAGGATGGTCTCGTAAATTTCACCGAAGGCGTGGCGCTCTTTGTACTCGGTAAAGTCAACCGACCCGTCAATCTCGTTGATGACTTGACGAAGCAGAATCCCATCCTTCATGTAGTTGTTGGCGTCAGTAAAAGCAGCCTTGACGACGACGTGTCGCAAAGGCGCGTCAGGTGCAAGTTCAAGACTCTCAAGAGTCTTGAATAGATCATTGTTTACAAAGTCGAGAAGCTCATCGCCAGTAAGCGCTTTACCGTCCTTCGCGTCATGCGCCCAGCTGTGCCAGCGCAGGCGCTCGGGGATGATGGACCGATAGGAGTCATCGTGAAACTCCCACTCCTGTTCCTTGGCATCGTAAATCTTAAGGAAGAAAAGCCAGGTCATCTGCTCGATGCGCTGCGCATCGCCATTGATGCCGGCGTCTTTACGCATGATGTTCTGCAGGGTCTTTACAAGAGATCCCAGTGCCATTTGCTATCGTTACCTTTCTCTATGCGATGTAAAGCTCGTCCTCGAGCATCTGCGCTGCCTGAATGTACTGCTGTTTGCCGCCGAATGCGGCGACGATCTTCATTGGGCTGCCAAACCGACGGAATTCCTCGAGATCGAGGACGTGGGTGTCGTCCAAGTCTACGAGGTTCGACGTCGCATATTTGTCGAGAAGCGCTTCAAGGACCTCGCGCGCGACGCCGGCATACTCATAAATCACGCCCTTTTTCTTGACGCTATTGGCTCTCTCGCTGCGCGTAAGAGGTCTCTGGTCGTAAGCAATATGGCAAATGAGGTCAAAGTCGCTCATTTGCTCCTGCCCAGTCTCGAGCCGCAGCTCATCCAGGAATACGCCACGTGCGCGCAGCTCATCGATAATCGCTTGCTTCTTATGTTCAGAGTTCCACGCCGCTAGGAAGTGGTCAAGAGTGTCGTATTCGCCAAGAATGTTCTTCCGCGTATAGTCCTTAAGGCTCTCAGTTACAAGAAGGCCATCGGAAGAGTAGTACTGCACCATCTCCGACACTACATAGACGTCGGCCCCATGAACGTGATATTTCACATGGGAGGATGGACCGTCCGGCGGCAATACGGGTGGGTCTACGATCGGAGACGGAGGCGGAACGGGGCTGCCGCCATTTCCGCCGGGACCCGGATCCGCAATGGGATCACCCGGATTAGGCTCAAACACAACAACAGGTTCGCCATCAAACTCGGGATCTGCAAACAAACGCGATGCGTCACGAAAATCGAGGATGGTGAAATAGAGTTTGTCGTAGTCCTCACAGATACGGGTTCCGCGGCCGATAATCTGCTTGAACTCCGTCATTCCATGCTCACCGAACTTGTTGTCGAGCGCAACTACCTTACACGTCTTGCAATTAACGCCAGTGGTGAGAAGCTTCGAAGTCGTAACGATGGTCGGGTATTTCTCGTCGGGGTCGATGAAGTTATCTAGCTGAGCCTTACCTTCCCTGTCGTCACCCGTAATCTTCATGATGTAGGTGGGGTGATCTCTTACGATATCGGCGTTCTCGTTTACAAGGGCACGTCGCATATTTTCGGCATGCTCGATGTCAACGCAAAAGACTATGGTCTTGGAGTATCGGTCTGTCTCCTTGAGAAATTGAGTTATTCGCTTGGCAACTTCCTCGCAGCGCTCCTTGATGACAATCTCGCTGTCGAAGTCTTGCTTCTCGAAAACACGTTTGGGCAGAGCTTCGCCGCGATCATCTACGGTGCCTTCCTCAGTACGATATCCGTAAACGTCGACGTTCAGCTTAGGGCGAATAACCTTATACGGAGCAAGAAAGCCGTCCTCGATTCCCTGTTTAAGGGAGTAGGTGTAGACAGGCTCGCCGAAGTAGGTAATGTTTGAAACCTCTTCAGTCTCCTTTGGCGTGGCCGTCATTCCGATTTGAATTGCGCAATTGAAATACTCGAGCACCTTACGCCATGCGGAGTCCGCCGCGGCGCTTCCGCGATGGCACTCGTCGACGATAATCAAATCGAAGAATTCCGAGTCGAACTCGCGGAATATTTCCTCACCGTTTTCTCCAACAAGCTGCTGGTAGAGCGAGAAATAGACCTCGTAAGCAGAATCGAGCTTTCGACCTACGACCTTGGTTGTAACCCTCTTGAGAGGCTTGAAATCACCGTCTATGGTCTGATCGACGAGAATATTGCGGTCCGCCAGATAGAGAACCTTACGAACCTCGGTAGTCTGCCGCAAGCGATGAACGATTTGAAAAGCCGTAAAAGTCTTTCCCGTTCCCGTTGCCATAACGAGCAAGATGCGATTCTTGCCTCGCGCAATAGCTTCAAGCGTGCGGTTGATGGCGATGCACTGATAGTAGCGAGGATGATTGCCGCCGTACTCCTGGTAATACGGAGCGGTCACAATCTCCTGGCTATATGGATGCTCAAGCCCCTTAGCTTTTGAGTATCGTGTCCAGAGTTCCGTCGGGGTAGGAAACTCGTCCATGGCGAGAGCGCGCTCTTTCCCGGTAAAAAAATCGTGCTCAACAAAACCCTTTCCGTTTGAGCTATACGCAAACGGAATATCGAGCAGCTGGGCGTATCCCATCCCCTGTTGGAGACCGGCATCAACGGTGTGCTCCGTATCCTTGGCTTCGACAATTGCGATTGGGATACCGGGAGCGTACATAAGAAGGTAGTCCGCCTTCTTCTTGTCTTTGCGGGAGACCATGCCTCCGCGCACGACGATCTCGCCACTGGTAAAGAAATACTCAGTGAAGACTTGGGTGTTGCGATCCCACGACTTCATAATCGCAGGATCGATGAGCTTAAGCCGTGTATCAGACTCGTTCATACGTCTCGGAACTCCTCATTGCGCAAGGCGGCAACTGTTGGTGTTGAACTGATTAATTTTATCATCACCATATAATCTAGCAGCTGCTTTATACGAAATGAGACGGAGTAAAGTCGGCCCCGTGAGAAAGCTCCGAAGAAAGCAAAATGAGCCCCGATGACTTGTATCAGAGATCATTCCCGGGGCCATTGACTTATTGCTTATCCACATACGGCAGATTTGTCACATGAGCGTTCGCAGGAAAGCCCTTAAGGTCGATGTGCCTCGACCGTCAATCGGCCTCGTGCTACCGCTAATCCATCCCGTCCCAGCAGGTCACGCAACGGTGAGATAATGCCCGCGACTATTAACGTAAGCAAGGAGCACGCTATGGCAGACAACGAGATCAAATCCTCGACGGACGGCGATCGAGAGGAACTCGTGGCAAAACAGCTCGCATCCACCAAAATCCACCTCGCGCTCACTCAGGAGCGGGCGGACGTCTCCGGCGCCATCAAGCTCCCGCTCGAACGAGTCCCCCAGCTCGGCATAGCGCTCGCCTCACTTCCCTCGACATTCCGCACCGTCACCAATACGGTGAGTGTGCCTATGCTGCTCCGGCCAACCGACAAGTTTGGCAATCCGCTTGACCCATCGATACTCCAATCGTTCAAGGACGGCAGCGGCCTCATGGGGTCCTACCGCGATGCGGCCAAGGGTTTCGGGCAGGCGCGCCTCCACGTAGTCGAGGGCGACATCGCCACAAGCGTCACGCAGGTGCCTTACGATCCAACGTCGTTGTTCATGGCAGCCGCAATCGCGCAGATAAACCAAAAGCTCGACTCCATCCAGGAGTCCGTTGACGAAATGTTCGAGTATATGCGCCAGCGTGACAAGGCCAACATGCGCGGCGATCTCAAGACGCTCGCAGATATCCTCAACGGTTACAGCTTCAACTGCGGCGACGCCACCTACATGGCCAACGCCCATATGAAGGTGCTCGACATCGAGCACGCGTCCACGCGTGACATGGAACTCTTCCGCTCGCAGGCGCAGGCGGACCTGAAAAAGAAAGGGTTCATCGAGGTGCGAGACGACGTGAAAAGGCGCCTCGACAAGGTTCTCGACTATCTCAAGGACTACCAGCTCGCCACCTATATCCACGCGTTCTCGCTGTTCCTCGAGCCCATGCTCACCCAGAACTTCAAACCTGCAAAGCTCGCAGACGCTGCCGCAAAAATCGAAGCGGACTCGCTTGCGTACCGCGAGCTCTACACCGAGTGTTACGACGTACTCGAGGCGAGCGCTGCCGACACTATCGACGTGGCACTTCTGGGCGGCATCGCCTCCGCGGGCAAGATGCTCGGTCGCGCCATCGCGGCGACGCCCATCGGCGAGTTCACGCCCATAGACGAGGCGCTTGAGGGTGCAGGAGAGGACATCGGCAGGTTCAACGACGAGCAATCCGAGAAACTCATCGAGAAGCTCCACCAGGCAAAGACGCCCGACGTCGCGCCGTTCAGGCAGAGCATAATGGAGATCGACACCCTCTACAACCGTCCCACGCAGATTGCCGTGGACACCGAGAACGTCTACATCTTACCTGCCAAGCAGCAGGAAGAGTAGCGATACGCGACAGGCACGCGCCATGCAGACAGCTAACGCCCCTACCTCCCCTCCGCCTTCAGCTTCAGCAGCAGGTCGCCCAGCTCGGGGCACTTGCTGGAAAGGCGCGTCTGAGCTCGCTCGCCCATTCCCCACCGCTGACGGACCTCCTGAGCGTGCGGACTCACGTGGTAGTCCCCGTCCATCACCTGCTTGAGCAGCTTGGCGGTCACGCGCGCATCGGCCAGGGCGCTGTGGGCGTGGCCCGTAGACTCGTCGAACTCGATGCCAAACCACGTCGCCACGTCACTCAAAGAGACGCACCCGTGGCTGCCCACGTCCATGATCGAAGTGTAAAACGCCTGCAGGTCGGCCCAGTCCGTAGGAAAGGCGGCGAGGTCGATATGCTTTGCCTGGCACTCGGCCAACAGCTGTCGACGGTCCGTCCCGCTCCAGCAAACCACCTGGGCGGAGTAGCGACCAATCCAATCGCTGAGCCTTTTGATCACCACATAGAGCGGATCGGCCATCGCGGTGTCCACGGCCGATATCCCTGTGAGCTCGCGGACGGGAAACGCAACGCCTTCGGTAAATTCCGTCTGCACAAACTGCGAGAACTCGCCCATAACGTTGCCGTGGTAATCGAGCTTAACGGCGCCGACCTCGATAATCTCGTTGCGCAGTCCACGGCGCTGGCGTTGCTTTGGCACCGGCGCAAACTCAAAGTCCAGCACGATCTGGCGCGCAAAGTTCGTCGTATCGATAGCCGAGATACACGGCGTCTTTTCAGCTGACACGGTTAGGGCCTTTCTCCGTTGCCTGCCGCTTGCTACATAGGCGGCTACATTGCCGTAAGGGTAGGCGCTCGTGCGGACATGAAAGCGCCCAGCGCGGCCACCCGGCACCCTTGCGTAAAGCCGCGTTTTGAGATGGTCAGATCGCTGTTATTATCGAACATATATTCGTATTTATGGCTGCAGTTTGATAGACTGGTTATTGTTGACGGCAGTTCCATGTGCCGGGCAGTGCCCTCCATGCGACGGGAGGTGATGCCCATGACCGATCTGATTGATTTCGTGAAGCTCCTGACCTCTTTGGTCTCGCTCCTCACGGCGCTTATCGGACTTACCGAGGCACTCAAGCAGCGCTCGAAGCACAAAAAGAGGGGTCGACGCCGTTAAGGCATTGACCCCTTGATCAAAGCAACGGCGCTGCCCAGCTCTCCACCACTTGGGCTGCCGTCGACCTTATTCTACCCACGGTTGCCAGGTTTAACAAATGAATTTTCAGTAACGAGGCCTCGGCGCCCGCTCCTGCGTTCGCTCAACTCGTCGCTCTACTCCAGCCACCACTCAACATCCACGGAGCACTCAACCGCAAATGCTAAAGACCACGCGATCGGGCAAAGCCCCGTCACCAACAACACAGGACGGACCCTCAGCTTCCTTTACGTTATAGCTAGCTATATTATACTTTCCGATAATATAGCTAGCTATAACGTAATTCGACAAGCGGCGCACGCAAAAGGGGCGGTACACCACCGCACACGGACCGTTCCGGAAGCTCCTGACCGCTCTGGTCTCGCTCCTCACAGCGCTCATCGGACTTTCCGAGGCACTCAAGCAGCTTCCGAAGCATAAAAAGAGGGGTCGACGCCGTTAAGGCATCGACCCCTTAATCTAAACAACGACACTGCCCAGCTCTTCACCACTTGGGCTGCCGTCAGCCTTATTTTACCCACGGGACAAGCCCTTTGAAGTGCGGCTTGGCGCCGCATGACGTCGGCGGACGAGGCGATACGTCCGCCGACGAATAGCACCGAATTGGTTACTTCTTGCTCTCGGGCAAGACCAGATCCACGGCAGCATCCTTGGCGGCATCGATGTGCTGAGCCACGACCGGCGTCTGCGGAAGGATCAGGTTGAGCACGATGGCCATGATGGCGGTGGGGGTTACGGCATTGGAGCCGATGACGGTGGACACCCAGGTGGGCATGCCCTCGCCGGCAAGGCAACCGCTGGCCATCCAGATACCCAGGCCAAAGACGACGGAGGTACCGACGATGGTGGTGGTGCGCTGCGTGAGGCCCTCGCGGGTGAACATGCGCACGCCGTTCATGGTGATGGTGCCAAAGACGCCGACGGTCGCGCCGCCGATGACGGGCTGCGGGATAGCGGAAAGGACGGCAGAAAGCTGCGGGAACAGGCCGGCGATGGCAAAGACGGACGCGATGATCACAAAGACCCACTTGTTGACGACCTTGTTGGAGCAGATGATGCCCACGTTCTGGCCAAGGGCGCTGGTGGGAAGACCGCCCAGCAGGCCGCCGCCGATGCGGCGGAAGGGAGCGAAGGCCTGAAGGGCCGTGTCGATTGCCGAAAGAATGAGCGCCACCTGAATGATGTCGGTGCTCTTTCTCATTCTCAATAATAATTTTTTGTTATCAGACTATTTTTCAGCTGAGACAACGCATTTCCGCAGGTCAGGAAAGTGTCTGGTCAAAATAACATCTAACTTTTCTTTTGGTCGACCGCTTACCGCCAAAATCCTACCGTTCGTCTGTATTACGCAATGTACCTGCGAATATACGAGTCAATAGACACCGTGTTACCATGAGAAAAAATTGTTATGAAACTTCCGATTTCATCCAAAGGAGTTGCCCGTGAACGAGACTGTACGTCGCTTTTTGCCGATGGTCGATTTCCTGGAGCAGATACTCGGCAAAAACAGCGAAATCGTGCTGCACGATTTCTCGGATCCCGACCACGCCATCGTCGATATCCGCAACGGCATCGTGAGCGGCCGCAAGGTCGGCGGTCCCGCCACCGATCTGGCACTCAAGATCATGCACGATCCCAAGTATCGCGACCTGCCGTTTATTACGGGCTACGAGGGGCGCGGTGCCGGTGGCAAGACGTTGGAATCCGCAACGTACTTTATTCGCGAGGATAACGAGATCGTCGGCATGCTCTGCGTCAACACCGATCTTTCCACGGTACGCTCCATCAACGCCATGGCTCAGCAGCTCATGGCCTGCTTCGACGCCGCGCCGGTCCGCACGGAGCCCTCCCCCATCGAGATCGAAAGCCTTTCGGAGTCCACGCAGGAGCTCATCGACCGCAGCATTTCCGAGTTGCTCGAAAGCCGCGGCCAGGATGTCGCCTCACTTGGGCAGGCCGATCGCGTGGACGTTATTCGCCACCTTAACGGCAACGGCGTATTTATGCTCAAGGGCGCTGTTGCCTGCGCTGCCACCTCGCTGGGCATCTCGGAGCCCAGCGTCTACCGCTACCTGCAAAAAGTTCGCAAGGAGGGCTAACGAGCAAAATGGAGCGCGGGCAGTCTTTTTGGGACGGGGCTATTTTAGCTACCCTCCCTCTGCCCACGATTTCGATGAGCCGCAAGTAAAATCAATCCTGCATATAGGGGTAGCTAAAATGGCCCCGTCCCAAAAAGACTGCCCTTGGTGGCTCCGCAAGCGATCCGTCACGTGATAAAAGAACCCTGCAGCTCACACGCGCTGCAGGGTCTTTTTGCATGTCATGTTTAGTTGTTGCCAACGCCTTAGAGAGCGGCGACGACCTCGATCTCGACCAGACCGCCAGCCGGAAGAGCGGCAACCTGGAAAGCGCTGCGCGCGGGGAACGGGGCCTCAAACTTGGAGGCATAAATCTCGTTCACGGCGGCAAAGTCGGCGATGTCAGCCAGGTAGACCGTGGTCTTGACGACATCGGCAAACGTAGCGCCGGCAGCGGTCAGCAGGGCTTCGACGTTGGCGAGGGACTGCTTGGCCTGGGCCTCGATGCCCTCGGGCAGCTTGCCGGTCGCGGGATCGATGCCCAGCTGGCCGGACAGGAACACCATGTTGCCGGACTGGATACCGGGGGAATACGGGCCGATGGCTGCGGGCGCGTTATCGGAAGACACGACGGTCTTGCTCATGTTTTTCTCCTTACGATCAAATAGAGAGCGTGAGCGCGGCGTTCGCACCGGGAGGCACAGTTCGGTCTGAACACCGCGCTTGATTGGGATAGTAGGGGATGATTTCGCCCGCTGCAAGATAATTATCAGAATGCGAGAATATTTTATCTCCCAACGGTTTCCCCGAACCGCTGAACGGTTCTCCACGGGGTCAGCCAGCCCAGGCTGCTGAAGACTTTGTCCTGCTTAGGCTGCGGGCATCGCCCATCGCGACGGCGCCACTATACTTTTGTGTATCTGAGCATTTTGAAAGGCAGGATATGACCGCAACCGCCAGCCGAACCACCAACCGCAGGCCCGAGCTTCTGGCCCCCGCCGGAGGCCCGGAGCCCTTTGCCGCCGCGCTCGCCGCCGGGGCAGACGCCATCTACTGCGGCATGGGCAGCTTCAACGCCCGC
This sequence comes from Collinsella sp. SGI.184, assembly GCF_050313415.1. Taxonomy (NCBI): domain Bacteria; kingdom Bacillati; phylum Actinomycetota; class Coriobacteriia; order Coriobacteriales; family Coriobacteriaceae; genus Collinsella; species Collinsella sp. SGI.184. Next base: position 45,397 of record NZ_JBNPLJ010000010.1, read on the forward strand.
CGCAAGGCCACCAACTTTACCGATGAGGCCTTTGAGCAGGCCTGCCGCGCTGCGCACCTGGCCGGCTCGCGCGTCTACGTCACGGTCAACATCGTCATCAAGCAGTCCGAGATGAGCGATGCGCTGCAGCTCATCCACCGTTGCTCCACGCTGGGCGCCGACGCCTTCATTATCCAGGACTGGGGCCTGTTCTTTGAGGTCAAGCGCACCATGCCCGGCATCGAGACCCATATCTCGACCCAGGCGAACATCCACGATGACCGCGGAACCATCTGGTGCCGCGAGCAGGGCGCCGACCGCGTGACCCTCTCGCGCGAGCTTTCCATCGACGAGATCGCCGCCATCCACGACGCCGCGCCCGACGTTGACCTGGAGGTCTTTAGCCACGGCGCCATCTGCTTTTGCTACTCGGGCCTGTGCCTGCTCTCGAGCTTTGCCATGGCGGGCCGCTCGGCCAACCGCGGCATGTGCGCTCAGCCCTGCCGTCTGCCCTACGAGCTGATCGACGAGAACGGCCACTCGCTCTCCCCTGCCGGTCGCGAGCGCGCGCTATGCCCGCGCGACACCAACACTTCACAGCTTGTTCGCCGCCTGTATGACGCCGGCGCCGCATCGCTCAAGCTCGAGGGCCGTATGAAGGCGCCCGATTACGTGTACTCCATCGTCGATGTGTATCGTCATCAGATCGATGACATGCTGGCCGGGGCCGTCGTAGATAAGGACGAGGACGCCGCTCGCCAGCGCCAACTCAAGCGCTGCTTTAACCGCGACTTTACGCACGCCTATCAGGACGGCACCTCGGGCGACGAGATGATGAGCTACGAGCGCTCCAACAACCGCGGCCAGATTGTGGGCACGGTGCTGGGCAGCCGTCTGGCCAACCGCGACGTGCGCGGGCTCAAACCCGACGACCGTCGTCGCCGCGCCGCCATCGCCCGCATTGAGCTGTTTGAGCCCGTGGGCAAGGGCGACTTGTTGGAGCTTCGTCACGACGATGAGTTCGACCAATTCCTGACCACCATCGCTATCGATGATGCCGCCGCCGGCGACATCATCGAGTGCCGCGTTCCCCGCAGCATGCCCGAGGGCTGCCGCGTGCGTGTGATTCGCAGCCAGCGCGCCATTGACGCTGCCGGCGCTGCGCTCAAGCGCGACGTGCTACGCCGCCGCGCCGTAGACGTGTCCGTCGCGGCGCGCCTAGGCGAGCCGTTTACCGTCACGCTCACCTGCTGCGACGACCCCACGCTCACCGCCACCGCCACCGGCTTTACCGTCGAGGCCGCCAAGACCCGCGCCGTCGAGGCATCCGATCTGGTGGAGCATGTGGGCCGCATGGGCTCCTCGCCCTTTGAGGCCGCGAGCTTTGACGTGGCGCTCGGTGAGGGCTGCGGCATGGGCTTCTCCGCTGTGCACAAGGTTCGCGCCGCCGCTTGCAAGGCGCTCGAGGAGGCCATTCTGGCGCCTTACGAGGAGCGCGCGAAAACGCTCGAGCTGCCGGCGATTGTCACCAGTGATTCCCGCCCCGCGCCCGAGCACTACCGCGATGAGCCGCAGATCTGCGCCACCGTCACCTCGCTCGACGCCGCCGAGGCAGCGCGCGCGGAGGGAGCAACGCGCATCTACATGACCACCGACGCGCTCGATGCGGCCGAGCTCTCCCCCGCCGATGCGTTTGAGCAGGGTATTGTCCCCGTGCTCGATGAGGTCTGCCGCGCCGTCGACCACGCGCGCGTCGACCCGTGGGTTGTTGCCGGTGCCACGGTCGCTATTGGCAACATCTCTGAGCTTGCCCTGGCCGCCCAGGTTGGCGCCACGGCCGAGATTCGCTCTTGCCTGCCCGTGCACAACACGCCTTGCATGGAGGCACTCGCCGAGCGCGGAGCCGGGGCGTTTTGGCTCTCGCCCGAGATCACGCTCGACGAGATTATCTCGCTTGGTACCTCCGCGCCCGCGGCCCTGGGCATCACCGTTTTCGGCCGCCCGCGCGTTATGACGAGCGAGCACTGCATCCTGCAGGTGGCCAATGGCTGCATCCACGACTGCGCCCACTGCCGCTTGCGCGCCCGCAAGCTGTCGCTCAAGAATATCGACGGCAAGGTCATGCCGGTGCGCACCGACATCCACGGCCGCTCGCGCCTGTACGACGCCTACCCCATCGACCTCACACCGCAGGTTCCACAGCTGCTCGACGCCGGCGTGCGCCGTCTCATGGTCGACGGAACCCTGCTCGAGGCCGATGAGATTGGCCGCGCCGTCGCACGCGTCCGTCGCGCCGTCGAGGCCGCGCAGGCCGGCCGTAAGCCCGCCGCCCGCCTGCGCGGCGCCACTTCGGGCTGCATGTTTGTGGGAATTAGCTAACCGAAAGGCTTACACGTGAACGAAGAACCCCAAGTCCTCTATTGCGACGCCTGGCTCATGGCCATCGATAAGCCCGCCGGCTTGATCGTCCACGGCGACGGCACCGGCGAGCGCACGCTTACCGACTATGCCAGCGACCTTTTGCTGGCGATGGGCGACGGCTTTGCCGCGACCGACATGCAGCCGCTCAACCGCTTGGACCGCGACACCACCGGCGTGGTGTTGTTCTCGCTCGACAAGCAGACGCAGCCCGCCTTTGACCAGATGGTGATCGACCACGCCTTCGAAAAGCACTATCTGGCGCTCGCCGAGGGCAAGATCGACTGGAACGAAAAACTCATCGACAAGCCCATCGCCCGCGACCGCCACGATAGCCGCAAGATGCGCGTCGGCGCCAGCGGCAAGCCGTCGCAGACACGCGTCAAGGTGCTCAAGCGCCTTAAGAGCCGTCGAGGCCTGCCCACCCGTTCGTATATCGATGTTGAGCTGCTCACGGGCCGCAAACACCAGATTCGCGTGCACCTGGCAAGCGAGCGCCATCCCCTGGTTGGCGACGGCCTGTACGGAACGCCGCGCCCCTGTGGCCTCATGCTCCACGCCCACAGCGTATCCTTTACCCATCCCGTAACCGGCGAGCGCATCCACATCGAAGCCCCCTGCCCCTGGGAGCCCTAAAACCTGCCAAAAAGGGACAGGTTTATTTTGGCAGGTTTTATCTGGGCAAACGTCAAGCCGCCACCATGGCTCAGCCGCGGCGCCAAAACGTCTCGATCTGTAACAGTTAGAACCCATTTTCCGGTCTATCTGTTACAGATCGAGACATTCAAATCCCCCTCAAGGGAAAATCTCGATCTGTAACAATAACTCGGCAAAATCGGTCCCAGATGTTACAGATTGAGACAAAGGGATGGTGCGGTTCGGAAGTATCTCAATCTGTAACATCTAACCCACTTTTAACGGTCCAGTTGTTACAGACTTAGACAAACCGGCGGACAACGAAAGCGGCAACGCCTGTGATGGACGTTGCCGCTTTTCTATTGAGAAAACTACTCGGTTTTCGTTACGAACCACCACAATGGGGACAGGCACCTTTGTGATGGTTTTGGCCTTGTCCCGTCGCTAGACCGTGATGACGTTGTCCATTGCCCGATACTTGGCGGGCACCTCGCCCGCGGTAATAATCGTTGCGTCGCGAAAATCTGCGAACTTGACGGGCGCCACCATGCCAAATTTACTGGCATCCGAGATTACAAAGCGCTTGGCCGTATGGCGCATCGAGATGCGCTTTACTTGCGCTTCCTCGATATCGGGCGCCGTGAAGCCCTGCTCGGCGGCAATGCCGTTAGAACCCCAAAAGCCACAGTTGAAGTTGTAGCGGTCTAAGGTTGCCAAGGCATCGGGGCCAACGAGTGCTTCGGTCTCGGGCTTGAGCTCGCCGCCCAGCACCACGGTACGCATGCCGCGCAAAGCGAGGTGCTGAGCATGGAGCACGGAATCGGTCACATAGGTGACATCTTCAAGGTGTGGAAGATGCTCGATGAGCTTGAGCGTCGTCGAGCCCGAGTCGATGTATACAAAGCTCTCGGGCTCCACCAGCGCCGCGGCGCGGGCGCAGATACGCTCCTTATCGTCGTTATGGAGGTCGCTGCGCTCATTGAGCGTTAGGTCGCGCGTCACGTGCGCGCGCTCAAGACTCGTCGCTCCGCCGTGGACCTTGGCGATACGGTGTGCTCGATCGAGCGTCTGCAGGTCGCGCCGAATGGTAGACGCCGTTACGCCCAGGGTATCGGCAAGCTCTTGCACAGTAACCGAGCCAGCCTGCTGGACCATCGACACGATCGCGTTGAGCCTATCCTCCGCAAGCATCGCTTACTCCTCCTCGGGGTACACGACTCCCCAGTCGGCGCGGAGCTTGGTCATAAGCTCCATAACATCAGAAGCATAATCCAGAAGCTCGCGCTTCGAATCATCGCCGGCAACGGCCTTCTCCAGGTCGGCCATCTCGTAGCACAGAGCGTATGCCTCTGTGCCGGTGTGGACCTCCTCACGGTGCCCGTCCGCAGTCCACACGATGGTCGCGTGATCGGCGCGGGGATACTCGTTGACCTCGATATAGCACTTATCGAAGCTGATGACCGAGCGCTTGGGCTGCTTGGAGTGAAGTGTAAGGCTCACCACGCCCAGCTGCTGCTCGGCATTACGGCAGACGATGCCGCCCGCAACGTCAACGCCGGTCTCGCAGGTGTTGCCGAGCGAAACGACCTCAACAGGCTGGCTTGCCATAAAGAGGCGCATGACGGACAGGGCATACACGCCAATATCGAGCATGGCACCGCCAGCAAGGTTGCGATTGTAGAAACGGTTGGTCAGGTCGCCGTATTCCTTGTAGCTGCCAAAGTTGAGCTGAGCGAGGTTCATGCGGCCAAACTCGCCGGCATCCATGCGGCGGCGCAGCTCCCGATACAAGGGCATGTGGAGCACCGTGGTGGCGTCCATAAGGACCACGTTATGCTCGTCGGCAATGGCACGCGCTTCGTCGAGCTCGGCGGAGTTGAGGGTGATGGCCTTTTCGCAAAGCACGTGCTTGCCAGCTGCCAGAGCGGCGCGCAGGTAGGTGATATGCGTGTTATGCGGCGTGGTGATATAAACGGCGTCGATGTCGGGATCGGCGTAGAGGTCCTCAACCGTCTCGTACACCTTCTCGACGCCATACTGCTCGGCAAAAGCCTGGGCCTTGGACAGCGTGCGGTTGGCGACGCCCGCAAGCTTGCGACCGGCAAGGGCGAGAGACTGGGCCATCTGGTTGGCGATAACGCCGCACCCGATCACAGCCCAACGAAGCTCGGGAGCCGTAAAGATGTCGTTAGGGAACGGCTTGTCCTGGACCGAGGCAAACGCCGCCTTAGCGGCTGCTTCGGCGTCGAGCGGAGCCTGTTTGGAATCTGTCATCATGTGCCTCCTGAGTCACCGGAAGTTCTTCATTTCCAACAGCCTTATATTCGCACAAATTTGCGCGCATTTGCTTGTATTTGCGTGTTTATTTGTTTATCGGTTATTATTAAACCATAATTAGCAGATATTTGTGCGGCTATGCGCATTATCGCGCAAGACTCTGTGCGTAAATACGCATGCATCGATCGTTATGATGCAGAAAAAGGCGGAACACCAAAACCCCTAAAGGCAAAGCAGGCTGTCTTACTCTGCCCCCTAGGGGCATCAGACATCAAAAGATCATCCCTAACTGCCGGCACATAAGGACTGTCCCAGGCTGCCGAAACCTGGGGGCGTTCCCCGTACGACGCTTTCGTGGCAAGACTGTCCCCATCAACTAGCCGTTTAAGAACGTCCCCAACGACTAGTCATTTATGTCTGTCCCCAATGAGTATAGCCACTCATTTATGTCTGTCCCCAATGAGTATAGCCACTCATTTATGTCTGTCCCCAATGAGTCTATCCCCAATGAGTAGGGATAGAAAAAGGCCCGGGTGCCGTGGCATCCGGGCCTTTGCTAGCAACTTAGATGTTGCGGGCAGCTTAGAACTTGTGGCCGCACTTCTTGCAGACGCGCAGCTTGTTCTTGCCGTCCTTCTCGTGACCGACGCGGGTAACCTTACCGCACTCGGGGCAAACGAGATTGACGTTGGAGGCATCGATGGGAGCCTCCTGCGAAACGATGCCGCCCTGCTGGTTGGCAGCGTTGGGCTTGACGGCCTTCTTGACGACCGAAACGCCCTCGACAACGACCTTGTTCTCGGCAGGGAGAGCACGCAGGACAACGCCCTGCTTGCCGCGATCCTTACCAGAGAGAACCTGGACCTTATCGCCCTTCTTGATATACATATATCTCCCCTAACTACAGGGTCTCGGGAGCGAGCGAGACGATCTTCATGTACTTCTTGTCACGAAGCTCGCGAGCGACGGGCCCGAAGATACGGGTGCCGACGGGCGAACCATCGTTGTTGATGACAACGCAGGCGTTATCATCAAAGCGAATGTAGGAGCCATCCTTGCGGCGGATCTCCTTAACGGTGCGAACGACGACGCAACGGACAACGTCCTTCTTCTTGACGTTGGCGCCAGGGGTAGCCTCCTGGACAGCACCGATGAACACATCGCCGATGCCTGCATAACGACGCTTGGAACCGCCAAGCACCTTGATGCAGCGAATCTTGCGAGCGCCGGAGTTGTCGGCGACGTTCAGCATGGTTTGCATCTGAATCATGGTAGATGTTCCTCCGAACTAAGAACCGAAGAGAGGTGCGCAGCCTTTATGCGGCCCGTGGTATGCAAGCCAGGCATACGCACATCTTCGGAAACGTACAAGTCGTAAGAGCGACTGCTTATTTAGCGCGCTCGACGACCTCGATGAGGCGCCAACGCTTCATCTTGGACATAGGACGGGTCTCCATAACGCGGACGGTGTCGCCCACGCCAGCCGTGCACTCCTCGTCGTGAGCGTGCAGCTTCTTGGAGCTGGTCATCATCTTGCCGTACTTGGGGTGACGCTTGCGCTCGGTGATGGTGACAACGATGGTCTTGGCACCGGAGACGGAGGTAACGACACCCGTACGGACCTTACGCGAGTTACGCGAATCAGTCATGTTCTCTCCTTAGGTCCTACTCGGCGACAGCGGACTTCTCCGCTGCGATCTCGCGGGCGCGCTGCTCCGTGAGGACGCGAGCGATGTCCTTCTTCACGGTGTTGACGCGAGCGGTGTTGTCCAGCTGGCTGGTGGCCATCTGGAAACGAAGGTTAAAGAGCTCGGCGCGCATTTCCTTCAGCTTCTCAACGAGCTGAGCGTCCGAGAGCTCACGAATCTCTGCGGGCTTCATTAGTTCTCCTCCTCGGCCGTCTCTGTAGCGGCAGGCTTAGCGACGATCTTGGTCTTGATGGGGAGCTTGTGCTGCGCCAGACGCAGAGCCTCGCGAGCGACCTCCTCGGGCACGCCCTTGACCTCGAACATGATGCGGCCGGGCTTGACGACGGCCACCCACTCCTCGGGGTTACCCTTACCAGAACCCATGCGAGTCTCGGCAGGCTTCTTAGTGATGGGCTTATCGGGGAAGATCGTGATGTAGACACGACCACCACGCTTCATGTAGCGGGTCATGGCAACACGAGCGGCCTCGATCTGACGGTTGGTGATCCAATGGGCCTCGAGAGCCTGGATACCAAACTCGCCGAAATGCAGCTCGGTATTACCCTTGGCCTGGCCCTTCATGGAGCCACGCTGCACCTTGCGGTGAAGAATACGCTTAGGGGCAAGCACTACTGACCCCTCCTCTCGGAGTTACGACGACGAGGACGGGAAGAGCCCTCGAGTGCAGGGTTGGGAACAGGCTGGCCCGGGAGCTTCTCGCCCAGGTAGATCCAGACCTTCACGCCGCAGGCACCCATGGTGGTGCTGGCGACAGCCGTGCCGTAGTCGATCTTGGCACGGAGGGTGTGCAGAGGCACGCGACCCTCACGGTACCACTCACGACGGCCCATCTCGGCACCGCCGAGACGACCGGAGCACTGGATACGGATGCCCTTAGCGCCGGCCTTGCGGGCGGACTGGACAGCCTTGCGCATAGCGCGACGGAAGGCAACGCGGCCCTCGAGCTGCTCAGCGATAGACTGAGCAACGAGGTTGGCGTCGAGCTCGGGGCGCTTGATCTCGACAACGTCGACGGAGAGCTGGCCCTTGGAGACGCCAGCGACCTTCTCGAGCTCGGTGCGAAGGGTATCGATCTCGGCACCCTTCTTACCGATGACAACGCCGGGGCGAGCGGTGAAGATAATGACCTTCACCTTGTCGCCAGCGCGCTCGATCTCGACGCGGGAGACAGCTGCGCGGGAGAGACGCTTCTCGAGGTACTTGCGGATCTCGAGATCGTTACCGAGGGTCTTAGCGTAATCCTTCTCTGCGAACCAGCGGGAGCGCCAGTTCTCGGTGATGCCAAGACGGAAGCCGGTGGGGTAGACTTTCTGACCCATACAGCTTTACGCCTCCTTTCGAGGAGCAACGACGACGGTGATGTGGGAAGTACGCTTCAGAATGCGAGAAGCGGAACCCTTGGCGCGGGGACGGATGCGCTTAAGCGTCGGACCCTCGTCAACATAGGCAGCAGCGACAACCAGGTTGTCGGCACGCAGACCGTTGTTGTTCTCGGCGTTCGCAACGGCGGAACGGAGAACCTTCTCGACATCCACGGCGACGGCGCGGTCGCAGAAGTGGAGGATGTCGAAGGCCTGAGCGACAGGCTTGCGGCGGATCAGATCGACCACCAGGCGGGCCTTGCTGGGGGAAACACGCACGTACTTAGCGACGGCGCGAACCTCGGTGGCCTCAGTTTCAATAGACTTAGTTGCCATTTACGGTTAACCCCCTATTTGGCCTTGTGGCCACGGAACGTACGAGTCGGCGCAAACTCGCCGAGCTTGTGACCAACCATGGACTCGGTAACATACACGGGCACATGCTTGCGGCCGTCGTGGACGGCGATGGTGTGACCAACCATCTCGGGGAAGATGGTGGACGCGCGGGACCAAGTCTTCACGACGTCCTTCTTGCCAGCCTCGTTCATCGCGGTGATACGCGAGAGAAGGCGAGTCTCCACGAACGGGCCCTTTTTGAGACTTCTGCTCATAAGTGCTTTCTCCTAAAACTCGGTATCCGAAATTACTTCTTACGGCGACGAATGATGTGCTGGTTCGAGACCTTCTTCTTCTTGCGCGTACGAAGGCCCTTCGTCGGCTTACCCCAGGGGGTAACAGAGGGACGACCAGAGGTGTGGTTCTTGCCCTCGCCACCGCCGTGCGGGTGGTCGACAGGGTTCATAACGGTACCGCGGACGGTCGGGCGCACGTTCATGTGACGCTTACGGCCGGCCTTGCCGATGACGATGTTGGCGTGATCAGCGTTGCCGACCTCACCGACGGTGGCGCGGCAGGTAACGAGGATGCGGCGCATCTCAGAGGAAGGCATACGGACGATGGCGTACTTGCCCTCCTTACCCATCAGCTGGCAGGAGTTACCGGCGGAACGGGCGATAGCGGCGCCCTTGCCCGGCTGGAACTCGACGGCGTGGATGAGCGTACCGACGGGGATGTCGGCGAGGGGCAGAGCGTTGCCCGGCTTGATGTCGGCGTCAGAACCGGACATGACGGTCTGACCGACCTCGAGGCCCTTGGGGGCCAGGATGTAGCGCTTCTCACCGTCAGCATAGTGCAGCAGAGCGATGCGAGCGGAACGGTTCGGATCGTACTCGATCGTGGCAACCTTGGCGGGCACGCCGTCCTTGTTGCGCTTGAAGTCGATCACGCGGTAACGACGCTTCACGCCGCCGCCCTGGTGGCGGGTGGTGATGCGGCCGTTGTTGTTACGACCGGCCTTCTTGGGCAGGGGCTCGAGAAGAGACTTCTCGGGCTTGGTGCAGGTGATCTCGGAGAAGTCGGAGATCGTCTGCCAACGCCTGCCAGCGGAGGTCGGCTTAAGGTGCTTTACAGCCATTACAATCCCTTTCAATAGGTATCCGTTAGCCATCGCAGACAGGGATTCGAGGTTCTGCCTCGGGTGCGATGACACCGGACGTATACACGGTTCCGGGCGTGTCCATTTTATACGCCCAAAACCTTGAGCTCTCGCCTCCCCTATTTGGGAGGCATGAGCTCACTCAACAGCAGCGAGTCTTAGGCCTGGTTGCCAAAGACCTCGATGGTGTCGCCCTCGGCCAGCGTAACGATGGCCTTCTTCCAAGAACGGGTCTTGCCGGCGACATAGCGCACGCGCTTGGTCTTGGGCTTGACCGTCAGGGTGTTCACGCGAACGACCTTGACGCCGAAGATCTCCTCGACAGCGTCCTTGATCTGATACTTGTTAGCATCCTTGGCGACCTCGAACGTGTACTTGTTCTGCTCCATGCCGGAGAAGGAACGCTCGGACACGATCGGACGGATGATGATCTCGTGGGCGGTCATTTATGCAAGCACCTCCCCGAAGTGAGCGGCGATGTCGGCGGGCATCAGCACAGCGTTGTTGTTGACGAGATCATAGGTGTTGGCCTCGTCGGCAGTGATGATGAACGTCTTGGGAATGTTGCGGAACGACAGGTAGGCGTTGACGTCCTCATCGCGAACGATGATGGTCAGACGCTTGCCCTCAAGGCCAAGAGCCTTGAGCATGGCAACGGCAGCCTTGGTGGAAGGCTTCTCGAAGCCGTAGTCGTCGACGAGCACGAGCTCGCCATCGGCCAGCTTGGCGGACAGCGCAGAGCGCATAGCCAGCTTGACCTCCTTGTTGTTCATACGCTTAGCGTAGGAACGGGGCTTGGGGGCGAAGACAACGCCACCGTGACGCCACTGGGCAGCACGGATGGAACCCTGGCGGGCACGACCGGTGCCCTTCTGACGCCAAGGCTTCTTGCCGCCACCGGAAACCTCAGAGCGGCCCTTAGCGGACTGGGTGCCCTGACGCCAAGAGGCCATCTGGCACTTGACGATGTGGTGCATAACGTGGATGTTCGGCTCGATGCCGTACACCTCAGCGGCGAGCTCGGCCTCGGCGACCTTCTTGCCCTCGCTGTTCTTTACTTCAAACTTTGCCATTTAAGTGTTCTCCTTGGTATGACGCTGGGCTAAATGGGCTGGGCCCTTAGGCCATACGGATGGCGACGAGACCATTCTTGGCACCCGGGACAGCGCCCTTGACCAAGATGAGGTTCTGCTCGGCATCGATGCGGACAACGGAAAGGTTCTTGACGGTAACGCGCTCGTTACCCATGTGGCCGGCCATCTTGACGCCCTTGAGGACGCGCGCAGGATAGGCGCACTGACCGATAGAACCGGGGTGACGCTGGAAGTGAGAACCATGCGTCATAGGACCGCGGCGCTGACCCCAGCGCTTGATGCGACCCTGGAAGCCCTTACCCTTGGAGGTACCGATGACGTCGACCTTCTCGACATCAGCGAAATCAGCGACGGTGACGACCTCGCCGACCTTGTGCTCCTCGCCGTTCTCGACGCGGACCTCACGAAGGAAGCGGACAGGCTCGACGCCGGCCTTGGCGAAGTGACCAGCCATGGGCTTGTTCACGTTCTTGGCCTTGATGTCGCCGAAACCGATCTGGACGGCGTCATAGCCGTCGGTTGCCTGAGTTTTAACCTGCGAGACAGCGCAGGGGCCAGCCTGGATGACCGTGACGGGAACGACGTTGTCGTTCTCGTCCCAAACCTGGGTCATGCCAATCTTGCGGCCGAGAATCATGCTGATCAAGATATGATCCCAACTCTCGCGTGGTCTTGGGACAATGCGTACACCACCGAGCGTACGCCCCTAGAGGACCACTACTTACACAACGTGCTTCCCAGCCTTGTATTGCGTCCGGACTACCTGACAACCCTATTAAGCAGGCATTTTGTCCAGCCAGAATACTCCCCTGGTTTCACACAGCTGTTTAGTATACACGGCTGCGGGCGTATCCATCGAGATTCATATTTCACTCACATTGTTTACGCAGGTAAAGTGCGTGGCACGTTCCCAGTGTGCGGCGGAGGGGGCGGGCCTGAGACATATTAAGGTTGCTGCTCTACAGTCCTGCTCACGACGGAGAGCACATTAAGTGCTCTCCTGTTCGTGCGGAACTCGCGACAACCTTAATATGTCTCAGGCCCGCCCCCTCCGCCGCACACTGGGAACGACACGTTGATGTCTGCTTAACTCTGCTCGCTCAGCTAATGACATTGTTGGGGATCCACAATTTGCTGCAAGGTGAACTTGCATTGGGGCGTATCGTCCTCTTCTCGCGCATCGTCGAAATCGAAGATCATAATGGCGCAGTTGGGGAGTTTTGCTGGGAGCTCGAAGCCCTCTGGAGCTGCAGCCTTGATGAATTGGCGGCTGGCGCTGCCGTGGCTTACTGCTAGAAGGGTTTCGATGCCCTCGGCGCCCATGAGATTGGTGAGGGTGTCTACCATGCGTTCTTGCAGCGCGCGGCTTCCTTCTCCTCCAAAGGGGACCAAATCCTCGCCCGGATCCCAAACGTCGGTAGGCAATGCGTCGTGTGGGCCTTCCTCGAAGGTTCCATAGCCGCGCTCGATGATGCCTTCGCAGGGCTCGACAGTAGCATCCGGACCGAGGATCTCGCATGCGACGAGACTTGCCGTGTCCATAGCTCGGCCTAAAGGCGAAGAGACCACTTTGTCGGGGACGACGCCGTGGGCTTTGAGCCATTCGGCTGCCGCTTGGGCCTGTTGACGGCCCAAATCGGTAAGCGGTGAATCACAGCGACCCTGAACGAGCTTTTTTACGTTGAATTCCGTCTGGCCGTGGCGGAGCAGATACAGCCTCTTCATATTCTCCCCTTCTGTATAACGTGCCTTGCCGGCGCAGACCTACTCGTGGGTATGCCCTACGTAGTCATCGTCGATCGTAATCTTGGCAATCGACTTGGGAAATTCCGATTCGACCCTCTGGGCCAACGCGTGCCTGAGCTCATCGGCCCCCATGCCCAAATCCGAGGGACGCACGCAGTCAAAGATCACGTTGGTGTGCGTAGGACCCGGCACACAGCGCAGGTCATGAATCGAAAGGCGGCTATCGATCTGTTGGGCCATGGCGTGAATGCGCAAGCGCATGCTCGCCACCTTGGGGTCATCGGTCACGATGGGATCGTAGTGAAGCGTGACAATCATGTCGTCTTCGTCCCTAAATGCCTGTTCAATGTTGTCGAGCGTGTCGTGACTTTCCAGCGGGCTGGCCTCAGCCGCCATCTCGGCGTGAGCGCTTGCGAACTTCCTGCCCGGACCGTAGTCGTGAACCATTAGGTCATGAACGCCCAAAACGCCAGGGTAGCTCATGATCTTGCCGCGAATATAATCGACCAGCTTGGGATCGGGCGCCTGACCCAAAAGCGGGCTCACCGTATCCTGGATGAGCTCAAAACCGCTCCAGCCAATATAGGCGCCAACGGCAAGGCCGACCCAAGCATCAAGATTGATATGCGTCACCTGCGAAACAATTGCGCACGCTAACACGGCGCCTGTGGCAAGGACATCGTTCTTGGAATCCTGCGCGGTCGCATGCAGCGTCTCAGACTCAATACGGTCACCGAGCTTTTGGTTGAGGGCCGCCATCCACAGTTTAACAACCATCGAAAGCGCCAAGACTGCCACCAGGGCAAGCGAGAACTCGACGGGTTCGGGGTGGACGATACGCTCAAACGAGGACTTCACCAGTTCGAGGCCGATGAGCAGCACGAGCGCCGCCACGACCAGACCCGAGAGATACTCGTAGCGGCCATGGCCGTAAGGGTGCTCGGGGTCTGCCGGCTTGCCCGCCAGCTTAAAGCCAAGCACGCTCACGATGTTTGAGCTGGCGTCGGACAGGTTGTTCATGGCGTCCGCCACAATCGAAACCGATCCCGACAGCACGCCAATTGCACCCTTCGCAGCGCATAGTGCCACATTGGCGAGAATACACACCACGCCCGCCAACGTGCCCACGCGCGCACGGTCGCCCTGCGCACGACGAACGATCCACTCGACCATCTATATCTGCCCCCAACAGTTTTACTCATACACTCGTTTGTCGAATAGCTCAGTAGTGTAGACCCTTTACCCCATCGATACAAAAAAGGCCGCAACCCTTAGGGCTGCGGCCTTACAAATCGCACTATCGAGCAAAAAGCTTAGAGCTTGATGTCGATGTCGACGCCAGCGGGGAGATCGAGACGCATGAGCGAATCAACGGTGCCCGAGGTGGGGTCGAGGATGTCGATGAGGCGCTTGTGGGTGCGCATCTCGAACTGCTCACGGGAGTCCTTGTCCTTGTGCGGCGAGCGGATAACCGTGTACAGGTTGCGCTCGGTGGGCAGGGGGACAGGACCGGAAACGCGAGCGCCGGTCTTCTGAGCGGTCTCGACAATGAGCTTCGCGGACTGATCGACGACCTCGTGATCATAGCCCTTGAGGCGAATGCGGATCTTCTGGGTAGCCAACTTAAACCTCCAAAGAGTGCGAGAGATGTTCTCGCGGATTACGTAACAGGGAGCTCGAACTTAGGCGTTCTTGCTCATGACCTCGTCCACGATGGACTTGGGCGCAGGCTCATAAGAGTCAAACTGCATCGTGTAGGATGCACGGCCCTGGGTCTGGGAGCGAAGGTCGGTAGCGTAACCGAACATCTCGCCCAGCGGCACCTTGGCACGGATGAGCTTGGTGTTCTTGCGATCCTCCATGCCCTCGATCTTGCCGCGGCGACCGGAGAGGTTGCCCATAACGTCGCCCATGTACTGCTCGGGGGTCTCGACCTCGACAGCCATGATCGGCTCGAGCAGCTGCGGATCGGACTTCTTGAGGGCGTCCTTGATAGCCATGGAACCGGCGATCTTGAAGGCGGCCTCGGAGGAGTCGACCTCGTGGTAAGAACCGTCGAACAGGGTGACCTTAACGTCGAGGACCGGGAAGCCGGCGATAACACCGGTGTTCAGGGCCTCCTGGATGCCCTTGTCGATGGACGGGATGTACTCCTTGGGCACGACGCCGCCGACGATAGCGTTGACGAACTCGTAGCCGAAGCCCTCCTCCATCTTCTCGAGCTTGATGACGGCGTGGCCGTACTGACCGCGACCGCCGGACTGACGGACGAACTTGCCCTCAGCCCTCTCGACGTCGTGACCAGCGGTCTCGCGGTAGGCAACCTGGGGCTTACCGACGTTAGCGTCAACCTTGAACTCACGGAGCAGACGGTCAACGATGATCTCGAGGTGCAGCTCGCCCATGCCGGCGATGATGGTCTGGCCGGTCTCGTGGTTGGTGGACACCGTGAAGGTCGGGTCCTCCTCGGCGAGCTTGGTCAGAGCCAGGGACATCTTGTCCTGCTCGGCCTTGGTCTTGGGCTCGATGGCAACGTCGATAACGGGCTTGGCGAACTCGATCTTCTCGAGGACGATCTCCTTGCCCTCGGCGCACAGGGTGTCACCGGTGGTGGAGTTCTTGAAGCCAACGCAAGCGACGATGTCGCCGGCGCAAGCGTCGTCACGGTCGATACGCTCGGCGGCGTTCATCTCGAGGATGCGGCCGAGGCGCTCGCGCTGACCGTTGGAGGCGTTGACCACGTAGGAGCCGGACTCGGCGCGACCGGAATAAACGCGGACGTAGGTGAGCTTACCGACGAACGGGTCGGTCATGATCTTGAAGACCAGGCCGGAGAAGGGCTCGTCGAAGGAGGGATGACGCACGATCTCCTCGCCGGTTTCCGGATCGGTACCGGTGACGGCCTCAACGTCGAGCGGGCTGGGCAGGTAGTCGACGACAGCGTCGAGCAGCTCCTGAATGCCCTTGTTCTTGTAGGCGGAGCCCACAAAGACGAGGTTGAGCTCGTTGGCCAGAACGCCCTTGCGCAGAGCAGCCTTGAGCTCCTCGACGGTGAAGTCCTCCTCCATAAGGATCTTCTCCATGAGCTCGTCGTCAAAGCTGGCAGCGGCGTCGAGGAGCTCCTCGCGCTTGGTGGCAGCGATGTCGGCGAACTCAGCCGGGATCTCGTCCATCGGCTCGGGGTAGGTCATGCCCTTCTCGTCGGCCTTGAAGTCCCATGCAGTCATGGTGACCAGGTCGATGACGCCCCAGAAGTTGTCCTCGGCGCCCATCGGGACCTGAGCGGCCACGGCGTTGGCGTCGAGACGATCCTTCATGGTCTCGATAGCGTTGAAGAAGTCAGCGCCCACGCGGTCATACTTGTTGATGAAGGCGATGCGGGGAACGTTGAAGGTAGAAGCCTGACGCCAAACGGTCTCAGACTGGGGCTGGACGCCGGCAACGGCGTCGAAGACGGCGACAGCGCCATCGAGGACGCGCAGGCAGCGCTCGACCTCGGCGGTGAAGTCAACGTGGCCCGGGGTGTCGATGATCTGGATGCGGTAGTCCTTACCGTCCTTGTTCCAGAAGCACGTGGTAGCAGCGGAGGTAATGGTTACGCCGCGCTCCTGCTCCTGAACCATCCAGTCCATGGTGGCAGCGCCCTCATGGACCTCACCGATCTTGTGGGTCTTACCGGTGTAGTAAAGAATACGCTCGGTCGTGGTGGTCTTACCGGCATCGATGTGGGCCATGATGCCGATGTTACGGGTATCGGAAAGCTTGTGCTTAGCCTTAGCCATGTTAGTTCCTTACCTTAACTTACCAACGATAGTGAGAGAACGCGCGGTTGGCCTCGGCCATCTTGAAGACGTCCTCACGCTTCTTGACGGAAGCGCCCAGGCCGTTGGAAGCGTCCAGAATCTCGTTTGCGAGACGCTCAGCCATGGTCTTCTCCTTGCGAGCGCGGGAGAAGTTGACGATCCAGCGGATGCCCAGAGCGGTGGAACGACGGGAGTTGACCTCCATCGGGACCTGATAGGTAGCGCCACCGACACGCTTGGGCTTAACCTCGAGCGTGGGCTTGACGTTGTCCATAGCCTTCTTGAAGGTAGCGAGAGCGTCGCCACCCTCGGACTTCTCGGCAACGATCTCGAAAGCGGTGTAAACGATGCGCTCAGCGGTGGCCTTCTTGCCGTCAAGAAGGACCTTGTTGATGAGCTGAGTCACCAGGCGGTTGTTGTAAACGGCGTCAGGCTGAACCTCACGACGATTAGCTGCTGCACGACGCGGCATGTGAAATCTCCTTAAGTGTCTACCGTGCGGCGCTTAGGCGGCACACGGCGAAAGTATCAAAACGTTATCTGGCTTATTTGGCCTTGGGGCGCTTAGCACCGTACTTGGAACGGGCCTGCATACGGTTCTGGACCGGAGCAGCATCGTAGGCGCCACGGATGACGTGATAACGGACACCAGGGAGGTCACGAACACGACCGCCGCGGACGAGCACGATGGAGTGCTCCTGCAGGTTGTGGCCCTCACCCGGAATGTAAGCAGTAACTTCGATGCCGTTGACGAGGCGAACACGGGCAACCTTACGAAGAGCCGAGTTCGGCTTCTTGGGGCTCGTGGTGAAGACGCGGGTGCACACGCCGCGCTTCTGGGAGTTGTGCTGCAGAGCAGCGTTCTTGGACTTCTTGGGCGCGGAACGACGGCCCTGGCGAACCAGCTGGTTAATAGTAGGCAAAGCGTACTCCTTCTCGAATGATTCCAGCTTTCTGTAAAGTGCAACGGCTTGAATCGAGGGGTCAGCATCCCCCTACGAAACACGCAGTTCGATAGGATACGTGCCGTTAGCTGTGTCGTCAACAGACCACGCCGCCGGGCGTATCCTAAAACAGCCACATTTCCGCAAAGCCTACAC
>NZ_JBNPLJ010000011.1:0-62798 GCF_050313415.1 Collinsella sp. SGI.184
CGTCTAGACTGGGACACAGTTTCCCGCTGACTCTCTATATGGAAAGCGCATCCCAGAATGGAGGTCCAAACTGGGATGCGCTTTCCGCTATTGAAGATATGAGGCTGCGAATCAGCTGCTCGGCCTATGCCTATGCCTGCTGCCAGGTGTCGACAAGTTCCTTGGCTGCGGCGTGGGGGTCGTCAGCGCTGCAGACGGCGCTCACCACAAAGAAGCCCTCGACGCCGGTGGCCTTGAGCTGCGGCAGATCGGCTTTTTTGACGCCGCCGCCGACCACGATGGGAACGGGGCTTGCCGCATGGAGCGCGGCCAGGTCCTCAAAGCTCTTGGTGATGATGGAGCCATCCGCCGCGCGTCCACAGTCGCGCTTGGTCTCGGTCTCGTGGAGCGGGCCGATGCCCAGGTAGTCGACTAGGCTCATGTCGGCGGTCTTGACGTACTCGAGCATTTCCTCGCAACGGGCCGAAAGGCCCACGATGGCATCGGGGCCCAGAAGCTTGCGGCAGACCTCGACGGGAATATCGCTCTGGCCCACATGCACGCCGTCGACGGCGATACCCTGTTCGCGTGCGGCGAGTACGCAGTCCAGACGGTCGTCGATAAGCAGGGCGACCTTGCCGGTCTTGCCGGCGCGAGCGATAGCCTGCGCGGCGTCGCCCGTCAGCGCGATGATCTCGCGGGCACTTGCCACCTTGGAGCGCACCTGGATGCAGGTAAAGCCGGCATCGAGCGCCTGCGCTACCACATCGCCCACGGGACGTCCCAGCGTGTTTTCGGGGCCGAGTACCAGATAGGCCGAGATATCAAGGTTGTTGCGGATGCTCATCGTGCTTCCTCCTGCTTTTTGATCTGCGCTTCCATGCGCTCGAGTTTGCCGGTCATGGTGTCGGTAAAACCGGGTCGAATATCGGCTTTGAGCACGACTTCGGTGCGGATGCCCTTACTTGCCAACACAAAGGTTGCGTCGCGTACGACCTGCATGACCTCGTCCCAGTCGCCCTCGATCTCGGTGAACATCGAGGTGGTGCGGTTGGGAAGGCCGCTCTCGCGAATGACGCGCACGACCTCGGCGACCTCGGCGGACAGCTCGTCGCCTGTGCCGCACGGGGCGATGGCTACGGCGACGAGCGTGTTCATGTCGGCAGCGGTTGCGGGTTCGGACATGGCTTATGCCTCCTCGAGCTCGAGGTGGTTATTCGCAATATCCTGAGCGGTCGCGCGGTAGAGTTCGTCGATAAAGGCGACCTTAAAGCTTGCCGGGGCATCAGCGACAGCGGCGGCACGCGTGCCGGCAACGTTGTAGACAGCGGCACCGCAGATGGCTGCCGTAAACGGATCGGCGGCGCAAGCGTACACGGCCAGGACGCCGCCCTGCGAGCAGCCACAGCCGGTAATCTTGGACATGAGCGGGCTGCCGCCGTGGGACTTGGCCACGGTCGTGCCGTCGGTAATCAGGTCGACTTTGCCCGAGACCACTACGGCGCCGCCGGTGTAGCGGGCGAGTGCCACGGCAGCGCCGCGGGCGGCGTCGACCGTATCGGTGGTATCGACACCGCGCACGCGGCTCAGGTCAGCCGCCTCGCCTTCAAGACCCCACAGGCCGGCGAGCGCGATGATCTCGGAGGCGTTGCCGCGCACGATGGCGGGCTTGTACTGCTTGAGCTCGTTTACCAGCTGGGTGCGCAGGCTACCGATGCCCAGGCCCACCGGATCGAGCACCCAGGGTTTGCCGGCGTCGTGTGCCGCTTTGGCCGCACGGGGAATCGTCTGCTCGTAGATGGGGAAGAGCGTGCCCATGTTGAGATAGATGGCGCCGCCGCCGGCAACGAGCGCCTCGCCCTCGTCGGGCAGATAGACCATTGCGGCCGAACCGCCTACGGCGAGCTGCGCGTTGGCGACAAAGTCGATCGTCACCGTGTTGGTGATGGAGCCGGCCATCGGATTGGTGGCGCGAATCTCCTCCACGGCCTTGACCACATTTTGTTTAAGCTGTTTCGAATCAATCACTGCACATGCCTCCTTGGCATAGAAAAGGGGCGCTGTGCATAGACAGCGCCCCTGTAAAGGCGGCATGCTCCCTACGCCAGCATTAACTGACAGGTTCAAAGGATTGGGCCCCATGCCCTCTCAGCCTTGTGGTTTGCACCGCCGGCACTCCCGCATCGAATCTGTTGTTCCCTATACTAGCGCACCTGCCAAAAAGGGACAGGTTTATTTTGGCAGGTGGCAACTGGGGCGTTGCATTTTCCCAGATAAAACCTGCCAAAATAAACCTGTCCCTTTTTGGCAGGTCGCTACAATGGATACGGTGAAAATGACTGGGGGCCTTATGATTAAACTTGTGCTGACCGATATGGACGATACGTTGATTCCAGCCGGGCATGACGGCGCCAGCGACTACGCCATCGAGGGCATTCATGCCATGCAGGCGGCGGGCCTGCACTTTGGCCCGGTTTCGGGCCGTCAGCCTTCCGCGATGGGCTGGATGTTTCGTAATCGTTCCGAGTGCTTCTCGACCGGTGCGTTCTGCAACGGCCAGGTCATGTTTGTCGACGGCGAGGTGGTAGCCTCGCATGCGACCGATAACGCCGCCCTTATTCGCTTGGCTGACTACTTGGAGCAAGAGACCGATGATACCTATCTGAAGGTCTACAGCTTGGGTGATGACTTTTGGGACAATGACGCCTATTGCGTGACGAGCGACCCCGAGCGCGTGCGTCGCGCTATGGAGTCGGGCGGCAACGCGTGGCTCAAAGGCGAAGAGGCCCCGTGCCGTCCCGTTATCGGTGACGCGCCGGTGTTCAAGGCGAATGTCTGGAGTGCCCGTTCGCGTGAGGGGCTCGCGGAGCTACGCGAGCGCGTTGCCGCCGAGGTGCCGGAACTCTCGCTCGTGTTTCCCAACAGCCGCGTGCGCCTTTTCGATATCTTGCCGGCTGGTTGGAACAAGGGCTGTGCCACGCTGGAGCTGGCGCGTGCTTTGGGCCTGACGCCCGACGAGGTGGCGGTGTTCGGCGATTCCGATAACGATCTGCCCATGATTAATGCCGTTCCCAACTCCGTTGCAGTCGCCAATGCCAATGAGGCCGTCACGGCTGCCGCGCGTTGGCATATCGGCGCTGCGGCAGACGATGCGGTTGCCGGGGCTCTGCATCAGATTGCCGCCTGCGCCGCGACGGGGGAGATGCCGTCGTTTATGCGCCAGATGGACGCGACGGGTCTTGGCGTCACGAACGTCTAGGGAGAAAGTCATGAAGCTTCAGCAGCTCAGGTATGTTGTTAAGGTTGCCGAATGCGGCAGCATCACCGAGGCCTCGCGCCGGCTCTTTGTGTCGCAGCCTTCGATTACCGCCTCGATTCGCGATCTCGAAAACGAGATGGGTGTGCACATCTTTGAGCGCACCAACAAGGGCGTCATTGTGTCCGAGGAAGGCGAGACATTCTTGGGCTACGCGCGCCAGGTACTCGATCAGGCCGATCTGCTCGAGGATAAGTACAAGGGCGCATCCGAGCAAGTGCCGCACTTTAGTGTGAGCTGTCAGCATTATTCCTTTGCCGTTAATGCGTTTGTCGACGTGATCCGTGAGTTCGATGCAGCGCGCTACGACTTTACCCTGCGCGAGGAACAGACTCACGAGATCATCGAAGATGTCGCGCACATGAAGAGTGAACTGGGCATTCTGTACTTATCCGAACATAACCGCGAGGTTATCGAGCGCATGCTGGCGGCCAACGAGCTCGTATTCGAAGGACTCTTCTGCGCCACGCCGCACGTCTTTGTATGCGCCGACCATCCACTGGCGGACCACGCCAGCGTGACGCTCGAGGACTTGGAAGACTATCCGTTCCTATCCTATGAACAGGGCAGCTACAACTCGTTTTACTATTCCGAGGAACTGACCTCGACGTTTGAGCGCCGCAAGAATATCCGCGTGCGCGACCGTGCGACCTTGTTCAACCTAGCCATGGGTCTCAACGGCTACACGGTGTGTTCGGGCGTGATTAGCCACGAGCTTAATGGCCCCGGTATTATCTCGATTCCGCTCGATGTGGATGAATACATGGAGATCGGCATTATCACGCGCAAGAATACGACCCTCACGCGCTATGGACAGGCTTATGTCGAGGCCATCCGGAGGCATATCTAACCGGTAGCGTTTGATGTTGCTGTCTTGGGCTGTCAAAATGGCTATAGGAAAACTATATGGCAAACATATATAAACGCATATTTTACGATAACCAGGAGTGCGCTCATACTCTTTCTCGCCAAAGTATTCCATGCAAAAGGAGATTCCTATGAGCAATTCCACCCAGCTCAAAGCGCCGTTTCGCGCCGATATCGTCGGTAGTTTTCTTCGTCCGCAGGCCGTAAAGGACGCCCGCGCTGCCTATGCGGCAGGCGCGCTTGATGCCGAGGGACTTAAGGCAGTCGAGGACGAGGCCATTCGCGATTTGGTGGCAAGGCAAAAGGCCGCCGGCCTGCAGGTCATCACCGACGGCGAGTTCCGCCGCAGCTACTGGCACCTCGATTTTATGTGGGGTCTCAACGGCATCGAGCGCCGCACCTCGCGTACGGGCTATATGTTCCACGATGAGGAGACTACCGCCGACACCGCCGTGGTGACCGGACCCATTAGCGGCGAGAACCATCCGTTCGTCGAGCACTTCAAGTTTGTCAAGGCGCTTGAGGGCGAGGGCCAGGTTGCGCGGCAAACCATTCCGGCGCCGATCCAGACGTTCTCCGAAGTCACGCTCGACCGCTGCGATGGCCAGCAGGAGAGCCTGCGCGCCGTCTACAAGACCGACGAAGAGCTCGCCGATGCCATCACCGCAGCATACCGCACCGTGATTGCCGATCTGTATGCCGCGGGTTGCCGCAACATCCAATTTGATGACTGCACCTGGGGCATCTATTGCGATACTGACTTTGTGTCCAAGACCGGCATGAGCCCGGTTGACCTGCAAAAGGTGAGCGAGCTGGGCGTGGCGCTCAACAATGCTGCCATCGCGGGCAAGCCTGACGACTTGGTGATCAATACGCATGTATGCCGTGGCAACTACCACTCTACTTATGCCTTTGAGGGCGGCTATGATCCCATCGCCCCGTACCTGTTTGCGCATGAGGACGTTGACGCATTCTATCTGGAGTTCGACACTCCGCGCGCCGGTGGCTTTGAGCCGCTCAAGTACGTTGCGCCCGGTAAGAAGGTCGTGTTGGGCCTGGTGACCACCAAGGCAGCCGAGCTCGAGGACGAGGACGCGACCGTCGAGCGTATTCATGAGGCGGCAAAGTACGTGCCGCTTGAGAATCTGTATCTGTCTCCGCAGTGTGGCTTTGCCAGCTGCGAGATTGGCAACAAGCTGACCGAAGGCGAGCAGTGGGCAAAGATCGCGCTGGTCAAGCGTATTGCCAAACGTGTTTGGAAATAGCGGTACCGTTTGCAAGTGACGGCGCGTGCGAGACATGGCGTATCGCGTACAATGGTTCGGACCGTATCGTTCGGGCAGGTTATCCGCTATGCCCGAGCGCCCTTCCATTCGAAAGGACATCCATGTCCCAGTCCTCGACGCCCGCCGTCACCGATGCCATCTACGACGCTTCGTCGCTCGGCCGCCCGCGCATGTTCCTGCTCGGTCTGCAGCACCTGTTTGCCATGTTTGGTGCCACGGTGCTGGTGCCCGTGCTCACCGGCCTTTCGGTATCGGCAACGCTTTTGTTTGCCGGCTTGGGCACGCTGCTATTCCACTTCCTGTCACGCGGTAAGGTCCCCGCATTTTTGGGCTCATCGTTTGCCTTTATTGCCGGCTATGCCGCAATCGCGCCCAACGGCGAGGCCGAGCTATTGCCCTACGCTTGCCTGGGCGTTGCCTGCGCCGGTTTGCTCTACCCGGTGCTTGCGGCGCTCTTCCGCTCGTTTGGCGCCAAGCGCGTCATGCGCTTCTTCCCGCCGGTGGTGACTGGCCCCATTGTCATTTCGATCGGTCTGATCCTGGCGAGTTCCGCTATTGCCAACTGCCAGACTAACTGGCTCGTTGCCGTGGTTGCCGTCGCCGTAATCGTCATCTGCAATATTTGGGGTCGCGGCATGGTCAAGATCGTGCCGATTTTACTGGGCGTCGTGGTGAGCTATGCCGTTGCGGCTGCGCTGGGCGAGGTCGATTTCTCCGGCGTCGCAGCCGCTCCCTGGCTTGGCTTGCCCGTCGTGTGGGACAACACGGTGTTTGCACTCTTTGGGCCGCAGTTCGATAGCGGCCTTGCCACGACGGCCATCATCACCATCATGCCGCTGGCCTTTGCAACCATGATCGAGCATATCGGCGATATATCCGCTATTGGCTCCACCTGCGAGCGCAACTACATCGCCGATCCCGGCCTGCATCGCACGCTGCTCGGTGATGGTCTCGCCACGATTCTGGCTTCGCTCTTTGGCGCTCCGGCCAACACCACGTATGGCGAGAACACCGGCGTGCTCGCCCTGACGCGCGTGTTTGACCCGCGCGTGATTCGCATTGCCGCGTGCTGCGCCATCGTGCTTTCGTTCTGCCCCAAGTTCGCTGCCGTGATCGCCGCCATGCCGGCATGCGTTATCGGCGGCGTGTCGCTCGTGCTCTATGGCATGATCAGCGCCGTGGGCGTCCGTAACCTCATCGAGAACCAGGTCGATTTCCAGAACAACCGCAACGTGCTGGTGGCCGCTCTGGTGCTCGTGCTCTCACTCGGCATTGCCTACAGCGCCGCCGGTGCCATCGTGCTGGAGCTGGGCGGCGTGACGATTTCGCTTTCGGGCCTTGCCGTGGGCTCGCTGGTGGGTATCGTGCTCAACGCGATTCTGCCTGGCAACGACTTTGAGTTCGCCGTTTCTGAACTCGAGGAGACTGTCGAGTAGTAGTTGTGTTCAGCTAAATCAAAAAATGGCGCCCGTGCGTACGCGTGGGCGCCATTTTTAATGCGTCAGTATCCAGTGTATGCCGCGGGCCATGCGCAGATCGGTTTGGGCAAAGTGGTTACCGGGGTTGAGCTCGAAGGTCGTGGGGATGCCTCGGTCGCTGAGTAGTTTCTCCATTGTGTGCGTGTCGTCGAGTACGTGCCGCATCATGCGGTTGGGCGTCTTGGTCTCCTTTTTGCCGAGTGATAGATAGACGGCGTTGGGCGCGGCTGGCATCGTGTTCCCGTGTGCGTAATCGACAAATCCGGGAAACCACAGGGACCCCGATGCGCTTGCGGCGCGGCCAAAGGCATCGGTCTGCCAGAGCGACCAAAGCGAAAAGAGGCCCGCCAGTGAGTAACCGGCAATGCCGCGCCAGGTAGGCGGGCGGGGAAGTGATGGCTCGACCTCTGGGATTATCCGATTCAGCAGTTCATCGAGAAACTCGGACGCCTGACCACCAAAGGGCTCGGCATCGCGCACGGTTCCGTCGCATTCCCAAGGACTCAGCTCGCGATTCCAATTGAGCCCGCCAATGGCGACCAGGGTGAATGGCGGGCAATCAAGCTCAAGACAACGGCTATAGACCTCGGTGCCGTCACCCATGACCGCGGGAAGGTAAATGACGGGCGCGCTTTCGACATGCTTTGAATGAATGGTTATCTGCTTTTGACGCGCTTCCATGACAAGCTTCTCTCTGCATTTCGACATCTACAAATACGATTGTCGCACGTCGGCATAGGGACCGTCGCTAAAAGAAAGGCGCAGAGCCGCTTGATACGACTCTGCGCCTTGAGGTTTTGCTTTGGCAGCTTTGCCCTTACGCTACAAAGAAGTAGACGAGGAAGGCGAGTGCTGCGATCCACATGAGCGGCTTGATCTTGGAGGCCTCGCCCTTAAAGAGCGCGACAACCACGAAGGCGATAAAGCCCAGACCGATGCCGGCAGAGATGGAGTAGGTGAAGGGCACGCCGGCGACAATCATGAACGCTGGGAAACCCTGCGACACGTCGGACCAGTCGATCTCGGAGGCCTCGCTCATCATGAGGTAGCCGACGTAGACCAGAGCACCGCAGGTGGCGGCGCTGGAAACGATGGTGACGATGGGGGAGAAGAACGCGGCGAGAAGGAACAGCACGCCGGTGGTGACGGAGGTGAGGCCGGTGCGGCCACCGTCGGCAGCACCAGAGGTGGACTCGACGAAGGTGGTGATGGAGGAGACGCCCATAAAGCCACCGGCAGCGGCGGCCACGGAGTCGACGACCAGGATGGGACGGATGTCCTCGACATTGCCGTCCTCGGTCAAGAACTCGCCCTGCTTGGCGACGGCCATCGCGGTGCCCATGGTGTCGAAGAAGTCACTCATGAGCAGCGAGAAGGCAACGACGAGCAGCATCGGGTCGGTCAGGACCTTCACGATGGCCATGTTGCCATCAGCAGTGCTGGCAAACGGGGCGCCAAAGGTCGAGAAGTCGAGCGGTGCGATGAGACCCTCGGGCGCATGGGTGACGCCCAGCGGGATACCGGCGATAACGGCGACGATGATGCCGATGAGCAGCGAGCCCGGCACGTTGCGGGAAGCAAGGGCAACCGTCACGACGATGGAGATGATGCCGACGATAAAGGTGGGGGAGGCGATGTCGCCCAGGCCGACGAGCGTACCGGCGCCAGCGGTGATGATGCCGGCGTCGCACAGGCCGATCATGGCGATAAACAGGCCCAGGCCCACCGAGATGGCGTGGCGCAGGACCACGGGGATGGCGTCCATGATGGCCTCGCGCAGGCCGCAAAGGACGAGCAGCAAGATGATGATACCTTCGAGGAAGATAACACTCATGGCAACGTGCCAGTCACCGCCGCACATGGTGGCGGTGATGCCCGCAATCATGGCGTTGATGCCCAGGCCCGACGCACAGGCGAGCGGGCGGTTGGCGAAGATGCCCATGCAGATGGTCATGATGCCGGCGCCCAGACAGGTGGCGCAGGCGAGCGCTCCCGCATCGATGCCAGCGCCCGAGAGCACCGCAGGGTTGACGGCGATGATGTAGGCCATCGCCAGGAATGTTGTCAGTCCAGCGCGAAGTTCGGTCCCGATTGTGGACTTGCGCTCACTGACGTGAAAAAGATCGTCCATGCATACCCTTTCCTTGTTCGGCCCCGAGTTTAGGCCGATTGACACGAACTTACCTACTATATCGCCTTTGGAAGGTCGATGTTCCTCGCATGTTGAAGTTCGGCGCTTTGTAACAGGCGGACGGTATTTTTCGCATGAAAATGTGTAGGTACCGTATACTTAAGCAGTTACATTGAACTCTTTGGAGGAACGTATGATTAAAGAGCTCTGCCGCGACGAGGCTATCCTGTCCCAGCGTTGCGAGGTTGCGACTGTTGAGGACGAGTCGGTCGCACAGGACCTGATCGACACCATCAAGTCGCTCGAGGACGCCGGCTGCCTTGCCGCCAACCAGATTGGCGTCACCAAGAAGGTCTGCGTCTATCTGGACGACGCCGGCGAGCCCCACGTGCTCTACAACCCCCGTCTGGTGTTTGGCCTGGGCGCCAGCAAGATGGAGGAGAGCTGCCTGACGCACGACGAAATCACCAAGTCCACGCGCTATATCAAGTGCAAGGTTGCCTTTGACCAGATCGTCGACGGCAAGATGAAGGAGTGCCGCCGCGACTACACGGGCTTTGAGGCACAAATGATCCAGCATATGATCGATCACTGTCTTGGAAAGTTGGTCTAAGGGGACCAAAGCCCGCACCTTGCCGCTCAAGCGTCGCTCGCGTACCTTAAGTACGCTTCGCTCCTCTTTCGTGACAATCTGCGGTATTTTGACCCCTTAGACGACCTGCGAGGTTGACTTGGTTGAGTTTATCTTGCTTGTGTGGTCCGGACGTGACGTTATTGTCATGTCCGGACCTTTGTGTTTAGCGCCTATTTGTTTGGTAACAATGAGCTTAACAAGGACGTATGGCTAGGAGGCGCCATGTGCACGAGCATTCGATTTACCGATAATTCCGGCAACATGTATCTGGGTCGCAACCTCGACTGGAGCTTTAGCTACGGCCAACAGGTTCGCGTGATGCCCCGCGGGTTCCATATCCCGTATTCGTTTATCGACGATGCGTCGGCGGCACACGCGGTAATTGGCATGTGCATCGATTACAAGAACTATCCTATGTTTTTCGACTGTGGTAACGATGCGGGTCTGGCTGTGGCAGGGCTCAACTTTCCCGGTTATGCCGAGTATGCCGAGGACCCGGTTGATGGCAAGACCAATATCGCAGCCTATGAGTTTCCCCTGTGGGTGGCAGCGACGTTCTCGACGGTCGACGAGGTCGAGGCTGCGCTGCGCGACACGGTGATTGTTGCCAAATCTGCCGGAGAGGGGCTGGGTGTGTCGCTGCTCCATTGGATTATCGGCGACAGCCGGCGCAGCATCGTGGTCGAGATGATGGCTGACGGTCTGCATGTATACGACGATCCGGTCGACACCCTTGCCAATCAGCCGACCTTCCCGTGGCACATGGAAAACCTGCGCACCTATATCACCGCTACAAGCGATTTTCCTCAGACGGCGACATGGCGTGGCGCCGAGCTCAAGCCCTATGGCGCGGGTGCCGGCATGCGCGGTATTCCGGGTGACTGCTATTCGCCGAGCCGTTTTGTAAAGGCGGCATACCTCAATGCCAATTACCCGCAAAAAGAAAGCGAGGCCGAGAACGTCATTCGCATGTTCCGCTCGCTCGAGGGGGTGGCGATGATCGAGGGTGCGTCCAAGATGGGTGACGGCAAGTTCGAGAAGACTATCTACACCGGATGCTTTAGCGCGCGCACGGGCAATTACTATTACTCAACGTATGAGGATCCGTCGATTCGCTACGTGAGCCTGATGGATGCCGAGGGCGCGAGCCCCGATAGGCTCGTGGTTCCCGAGCCGCGTCGTTCGTAGCCGGCGGCCTTACTGCAATGCAAAGCGGCCCTGCGCCTCCTGTGAGGCGCAGGGCCGCTGTCGTCGACGCGCGACGTCGTTAGAAGTTGGCGTCGTTGAGTTGTTCGCTCTCGAGGCCGTCGGGCTGTTGCTGTTCGGGCGTATCGGCGACGCTCCCGAGCAGCTCGGTGGGGTCGAAGTTCATGTCCCTACCGGCTTCGTTGCTGTTGACAAGGTCGTCCGAGAAGATATCGACATCCATTTCCTCGGCTTCCTCGATCTGAACTTCGAGCTGGAGTTATTGGCGAGCAGCGCCGCGCCGCCGATCATGGCAGGTAGAATCAGCCACGGCGCTACTTTGCGCACCAGGCTAAACAGGGCGAAGATGCCGCCCTCGTTGTGGTTGTCGGCCTTCATGGCGATTACCACGTACTTGACCGTGCTGGTCTTGGAGGTTTGCCTCCAGTTTGGCGTGCGCCACGTGGACTCCCTTGGACATCCGGTTATCTGTCTTGGACAGATAACTTTTATGCCGTCTTTAAACATACAAGAGCTGTTTGGCACATCGGGTAATTTTAGACAATAATCTCCATCTGGGGATTATTTATGTACGCAGGTAGCATTTCAAAACAGGGGCGCATCCGCTGTATGGCTTTGCTGCAATGTAATAACTGCGGACGCGCTCCTGCTTTGAAACTGAAGAGGGAACTTTTAGACGCGTGCTGCCTGAGCGATACCGGTCTTGGCGCCTGAGCGTTTACCGGCGAGTTCGCAAAAGATCGCGCCGCCGATGATAAGCACGGCGCCCATCAGGCGGACCGGTGTTATGACTTCGCCCAAAAGGGCGGACGAGAACACGACGGCCGAAAGCGGCTCGAGGTAGCCGACGACAGCGACGGTCTGCACGGGCAGTTTGGCGACGGCGCTAAAGTAGAGCAGACAACCGATGCCGGTGTTGACGACGCCGAGCATAGCGACGGCGCGCCAATCGATGGTTGCGGCGATACTGGCGGACAGGAATGAGGGGGTGCCTTGGGTGACGAGCGTAAGGACCAGCGCGGTCACAAAGGCGGCGCTCACCTGGAGCGCGGAGTTCTCGAGGCCTTCGATGTGCGGCGCGCCCTTGCTGGCGATGACCATCAATGCATAACAGAAGGCCGAGGCGATTCCGCAGACGATGCCCGCAATGGGCATATTGCCGCCTAGACCTTGCGCTGCAATGAGAAAAGCGCCGCAGGCGACTGCGATAAACCCGGCGATTTTGCCACCGGTTAGTTTTTCGCCAAAGATAAACGGCGAGAGGGCCATGACGATGATGGGGCCGCAGTAGTACAGCAGCGAAGAAACGCCGACGCCGATCGTCTGATAAGCGCGGAACAGAAAAATCCAGCTGGCGCCCAGCGCGGCTCCCGAGAGGAGGAGGGCTGCGGCTTCGCGGGGGCGAGAAGGCGCCTGCAGCTTATGGCGCTGGGTAATGGCGAGGATGGCGACAAGCGAAAGGGCTCCCAGAAAAGTGCGCAGCAGCACGATATCGGAGCTCGGGAGTGCGATGGCCGCAGCGATGATGCCGTTGGAGCCAAACAACAACAATGCTGCTAAATACGTAATCAATCCGTTGTTCATGCGCTGCCGTCCCCTCTATATCTGTGCATGCTCACTATGGGTGAACTGGCTTTAGAAGAAAAGCGAATATAATGCATGGAAAACATGACAAAAACTCATGCAAGGGTGGAGGCATGTCGTGGAAACGAATATTCAAAAGATGCAGGTGCTGCTGGAGACCGTGCGCGCTGGAAGCTTTACGCGTGCTGCCGAGCGCCTGAGCTACTCGCAATCGGGCGTGAGCCGCATGGTGGCCGATCTTGAGGCCGATTGGGGCTTTAAGGTACTCGACCGCAGTCGTGAAGGTGTTGCTCTTTCTGCCGACGGGCGGCAGGTCATGCCGGCTGTCGAGGCGCTCTGCGAGGAATTCGTTCGCTTGCAGCGACGGGTGGATGAGATGCGCGGGCTCATGCGCGGCAAAATCTGCATCGGTACGTTTTCGAGCGTGGCGACCCACGTGCTGCCGCCGGTGATTGCGCGTTTTCGTGCTGATCATCCAGACGTCGATTACGAGTTGCTGATGGGCGACTATTCAGAGATTGAACAATGGGTGGCAGAGGGTCGCTGCGATCTGGGCTTTATCCCTCGTGAGCCCCGAGAAAACGGCATGACATCGCTGCCTTTGGTGCGTGACGAGTTAATGGCGGTAGTGTCGTCAGGCTCGTTGTTTGCTACGGCGGAGGTCGTCTCTCTTGCCGACTTGGCCAACGAGCAGTTTATTCTGCTAGAACGCGGCACCGATGACGAGATTACGCCGCTGTTTCGTCGGGCGGGACTGGCAGTGCACTCAAAACTGTCGACCTGGGATGACTATGCGATTATGGCTATGGTCGAGGACGGCCTGGGTGTGAGCATTCTTCCCGCGCTCATCATGCGCCGCTGTCAGTTCGATGTTGCCGTGCGTCCGCTCGAAGGGCATCCCCATCGGCAGATCAACGCCATATATCGAACGGCCGATGTTTCGCTTGCCGCCGCCCGTTTTCTCGAATACCTCTAAATGGGCGCACGTCGTTACCGCCTTGGGGTAAATCTTGAGGTTTGGGTCATGTTATTTTTGAAATTGAACTTTTAGAAATAGCACGGCGCTATACTGCTTGCTAAATTGAACCTTGGTTCAATTCGTGTTCTGTAAATTGAACTTTGCCAGCAAGGAGGTTCCTGTGACCCAAGAGACGTTTAGCGATCGCCTGCGACAGGCTATGTCCGATCGCGACGTTCGCCAGTCGGACGTAATCCGCGCATCGGAGATGCTCGGCAAAAAACTCGGCAAGAGTCAGATGAGCCAATATGTGAGCGGCAAGACGATTCCGCGGCGCGATGTGGCAGAGCTGCTTGCCCGCATTTTGGAGGTCGATGTTACCTGGCTGCTCGCCGGTGACGCCGATCAAGGCGAGACATCATCGACCCACAACGTTTCCAAGCCCGAACCCCATCCCTCAGATCAAATTGCAAGGAGCACCACCATGCGTACTTTTTCTAAATCCACCAAACTCGAGAACGTTCTGTATGACGTGCGCGGCCCCGTTGTCGACGAGGCAGCCCGTATGGAGGACGAAGGCGAGTGCATCCTCAAGCTCAACATCGGTAATCCGGCGCCCTTTGGTTTCCGCACGCCCGATGAGGTCATTAAGGACATGCGCCAGCAGCTGCCCGACTGCGAAGGCTATTCCAACTCGCGCGGTCTGTTCTCTGCGCGCAAGGCGATCATGCAGTATTCGCAGATCAAGGGCCTGCCCAATGTTCAGATGGAACATATCTACACGGGCAACGGCGTGTCCGAGCTCATTCAGCTTTCGATGAACGCGCTGCTCGACAATGGCGACGAGATTCTGATTCCCAGCCCCGATTATCCGCTGTGGACGGCGTGCGCAACTCTTGCCGGTGGACATCCCGTGCACTATCTGTGTGATGAGCAGGCCGATTGGTATCCCGATCTGCAGGATATGGAGTCCAAGATCACGAGCGCGACCAAGGCCCTCGTCATCATCAACCCCAACAACCCCACGGGCTCTGTCTATCCGCGCGAGGTGCTCGAGGGCATCGTTGAGATCGCGCGCAGGCACCAGCTCATGATTTTTGCCGACGAGATCTATGACCGCCTGTGCATGGACGGCTACGAGCACGTCTCCATTGCATCGCTCGCCCCCGACCTGCCCTGCATTACGTTTAGCGGCCTGTCCAAGTCGCATATGATCGCGGGCTATCGCATTGGCTGGATGGTGCTTTCGGGCAACCAGCGCTGCATGAGCGACTTCATCATGGGCATCAACATGCTCTCCAACATGCGCCTGTGCTCCAACGTGCCGGCCCAGTCGATCGTCCAGACGGCGCTTGGCGGCCATCAGTCGGTTAACGACTACATCCGCCCCGGCGGTCGTGTCTACGAGCAGCGCAACTTTGTGTATGAGGCGCTCAGCAAGATCGACGGCATCTCGGTGGTCAAGCCGCGTGCGGCGTTTTATATCTTCCCCAAGATGGATGTTAAAAAGTTCAACATCACCGATGACGAGCAGTTTGCCCTCGACCTGCTGCACGAGAAGAAGATCCTCATCACGCGTGGCGGCGGCTTCAACTGGGCTGAGCCCGATCACTTCCGCATCGTGTACCTGCCGCGCATGGAAGTGCTCAAAGAGTCGCTCGAAGACCTCGCCGATTTCTTTGATCACTACCGCCAGTCCTAATTGGTTCCGCCGTTCTACCGAACGGCGGACCGCTTGACGCTACACGAGCCGCATTCACGCCAATCTGACGTTCAATTTCGAGGGCGCGACCAGAAGGTCAGCGCCCTCTCATTTCACGTCACCTTGGCGCAAATGCGGCTCGCTCGCTGTCGTGTGCTCAGCCTGCGTCGTTACCATGATCCAAAGGGGACGGAGGAAAACAGATCATTTTCTTTGACTCGCGGAACTATATAACGACGCCGTTGCAGTGGTCGATTTCGTGCTGGATGATCTCGGCGGTGTAGCCCGAGAAGTTTTTGATGCGGTGGACGAAGTTCTCGTCCAAATACTCCACCTTAATGCGACGATAGCGGGTGCAGGGACGCTCGCCGATCAGCGAGAGGCATCCTTCGCTGGTCTGATAGGCATTGACCTGCTCAAGAATTTGAGGGTTGTACATCAGGAGCGTCCTGTTGCCGTCCTTTACGCAGATGATGCGTTTGCGCACGCCGATCATGTTGGCGGCGAGCCCCACGCACTCGTGCTCATGCTCGTGGAGCGTATCCAGGAGGTCCTGCCCGATCACGGCATCGTCGGGCCCTGCGTCTTCGGAAGGCAGGCGCAAAAAGAACTCGGATTTCATGATGGGCTTAATCATGGCGGGCTCCTTAAGGTGGACACGTTTGGTTCAGGCCATGATACCGCGACATGTCGCATTAATGTGTGCATATAGATTCTGCAGCTAGATTGGATGGCGACACCATAAACTAAGGAACGTTTTGCCGAGAGGCATGAATGTTTAAAGCGCAAAGAGTGCGCGACGGGCCCCGCGAATGGGGCGATGATGCCCGAGAGGGCCAAGAAGGAGTCTCATGTCCGAGAACGAAGAGATCATGAACGAGACCGAGAACGAGACCATGGCTGCCGAGGTCGAGGCAGTCGAGACCGTGGAGACCGAAGCTACCGAGGTTGAGGCTGCTGACGAGGTTTCCGCCGAGGAGGAGGCCGAGGTTGTCGAGGCCGCCGTTGATTACGATGACGAAGAGCTGATGGACAAGATGCAGAAGGCCGCCCGCCTGCTGCGTAGCCGTCGCTTTGCTATTTCCAAGGAGGAAGAGGCTAAGGCCGAGCGTATGGCGAACATCGAGCGCGCCATCAAGCTCCTTGACCTCAAGCCCAAGATGGAGCAGAAGGAAATGTCCGATCTGCTGGGCATGCGCCTTCGTGAGCTCGATGGCCTGATGGCCGAGGCCGAGGCTGCCGATCTGGTCGGCCGCATCGACAACGCCGAGGGCGATATGCGCAAGATCGTTGTCTTCGCTGCCGAGGATGCCGCTGAGGGCCTGGTCGAGCTTGCCAACAAGAAGGAGAAGCTCCTGCCCGAGCTTTCTTACGAGGAGGCCACCGAGCTGATGGCCGCGCTCGATAAGGTTATCGCTCCGCTCGTCGCCATGGGTCTGGACGAGGATCGCGGTCCTCGCGGCGGCCGTGACGACCGTGGTGGCCGTGGCGGCGACCGTGGCGGTCGCGGCGGCTTTGGCGACCGCGGTGGCCGTGGCGGCGACCGTGGTGGTCGCGGTGGCCGTGGCGGCTTTGGTGACCGTGGCGGCGATCGTGGCGGTCGCGGCGGCTTTGGCGGCAACCGTGGTGGCTATGGCGACCGCGGTGGCAACCGTGGCGGCTTCGGCGGCAACCGTGGCGGCGACCGCGGCGGTCGAGGCGGCGACCGTGGCGGCCGCAACGGCGGTGGCTTCCGCGGCAACCGTTTTTAGTTACGGCGTTTTACCAAACGCCGTAACGGGCCGACGCTGCAAGCCCGCCAGAGCGGCAATCTGCCTTTCAACTTCGGCGGCATGACCAAAAGGTCAATGCCGCCTCGTTTCAAGGCACCCTGCTCGCGTGTACGGGTTTTCGCTGTCGTCGCCAAAACATCGGCGTTGCCTTGATCCAAACCTGCCAAAAAGGGACAGGTTTATTTTGGTCGGTATTATCTGGGCAAACGTGGCCGTCTATCGCAATCTGGTCGTTGGGGACGTTCTTGTTTGACTAGTCGTTTGAGAACGTCCCCAACGACTACATAGTATGAGAGTGGATAATCTCCCGATTTGAGCCTGCATCCAAGCTCAAAGTGGGGGATTTCCACTCTCATTTGCTATGCGTCCGAAAATCCACGTTCGTTTGTTTTCTGCCTACATTTGGAGGAAGAGCTCGTGGAGGCGGGTGTCGTCGTCGAGCTCGGGGTGGAAGGTAACGCCGAGCTGATTGTCTTGACGGGCGGCGACGATTCGTCCGTCGACTTTCGCTAAGGCCTTGGCATTGCCGTGTACCTCGACGATGCGGGGTGCACGGATAAACGTTAACGGCACCTCACCGTCGATACCGCCTACCTGCCCCTTGGTGCGAAAACTGCCGAGCTGCCTGCCATAGGCATTGCGCTCAACGAGTATATTCATGGTTGCCAAGCGCGGTGTTCCCTTGTCATCGTGGGCGGCAAGGTCGCGCGCCAACAGAATCAGACCGGCACAAGTTCCCAGTACAGGCATGCCTTCAACAATGCGGGTACGAAGATCCTCGAGCATATCGAGTTCGGCAAGTAGCTTGCCCTGAACGGTGGACTCGCCGCCGGGAAGTACCAGACGGTCAAAGTTCTGCTGCAAATCGGCCGCCTGCCTCAGCTCAATACAGTGTGCGCCCAGCTCGGATAGTCTTGCTTCGTGCTCGGCAAAAGCGCCTTGGACCGCCAGCACGGCGACCGTTTGGTCTGCATAATCGCTCATGGGCGATCCTTTCTGCCGGACTAGCGCCCGCGCTCTTCCATGATAATCTCGATCTCGTCGGCGTTGATGCCCACCATGGCCTCGCCCAGGTCCTCCGAAAGCTCGGCAATGAGTTTGGCATCGGTGAAGTTTGCCACGGCCTTGACGATGGCGGCGGCGCGCTTGGCCGGGTTGCCGCTCTTAAAGATGCCCGATCCCACAAAGACGCCCTCGGCGCCCAGCTGCATCATCAGCGCGGCGTCGGCGGGGGTCGCTACGCCGCCGGCGGCAAAGTTCACGACGGGAAGCTTGCCCGTGGCGTGGACCTCGCGCACCAGCTCGACCGGAACCTGCAGTTGCTTGGCTGCCTCAAAGAGCTCGTCATCGCGCAGGGCAACAACGTCACGGATCTGCTTTTGGATCTTGCGCATGTGACGCACGGCCTGGACGACATCGCCCGTACCCGGCTCACCCTTGGTGCGAATCATCGTGGCGCCCTCGGCAACACGGCGCAGCGCCTCGCCCAGATCGCGGGCGCCGCAGACAAACGGCACGTCAAACTGGGTCTTGTCGATGTGATAGACGTCGTCGGCAGGGGAGAGAACCTCGGACTCGTCGATGTAATCGATCTCGATGGCCTGCAGGACCTGCGCCTCGACAATGTGGCCGATGCGGCACTTGGCCATAACGGGGATGGAGACGGCCTCTTGGATGCCCTTGATCATCTTGGGGTCGCTCATGCGTGAGACGCCGCCTGCGGCACGGATGTCGGCCGGGATGCGCTCGAGTGCCATGACGGCGCAGGCGCCCGCCTCTTCGGCGATGCGTGCCTGCTCGGGCGTGGTGACGTCCATGATGACGCCGCCCTTGAGCATCTGCGCGAGCTCGCGATTGAGTTTGACGCGATCTGCCTTGCTGGTCTGTTCTGCCATGGTTGCTCCCTTGGTTGGCATGTGCATTGCTTGACGGAACATCCTATCGGGGAGCTGGGTATGGCGAAATACTCAGTTTTAGAGATAATAATAAGGTCAGACTAATACCAGATTGAATAACTTAATAAGGTCAGGTGATAAACTCATGCTTGACTACAATTTGGAAAAACGCGGCGAAGCATCGCTCTATGAGTATATTTACCAGCAAATTCGAGATGATATCGTTGCTGGACGCATTGCGGCGGGGGAGCATCTTCCGTCTAAGCGCGCCTTTGCCAATCATCTGGGAATCAGTGTCATTACCATCGAGAATGCATATAGCCAGTTACTTGCCGAGGGCTATATTTGCTCAATGCCGCGTCGTGGCTACTACGCTTGCGAGCTTCCGGATGCACCGGTTTTGGCTTCGGCTGCAGAGGGCATCGACCGGGATGCCGTCTCTGCGGGTTCCGGCGCGCATGATGTCAACGGACAGGTCGAGCGATTCGATGCACTTTCTCCTTCTGCTTTGGAGGCGGCGCGGCTTTGGCAAAGCGCGCTGCGGGCGACGCTGGCATCCGAAGACGAGCGCGAAATCTTTTCGACCGCGCCGGCACAGGGCACCACTCGGCTACGACGCGCAATTGCCCACCATCTGCGCGGGACAAGGGGTATGAATGTCGACCCCAACAACGTTGTTATCGGCGCAGGCGCCCAGCTGCTCGATACCATGTTGGTTCAGTTGCTTGGAGCCGACAAGGTGTATGCCGTTGAGGACCCGGGCTATTTGCGCCTAACGCGCATCTATCAGGCTATGGGTTGCAAAGTTCGACATATCCCGTTGGATGATGAGGGCGTAGACTTGAGCGCTCTGCAGAAAACGGGGACCGATGTCCTTCACCTGATGCCGTCCCATCAGTATCCGACCGGCCTTGTGACGAGCATTGCGCGTCGCTATGCGCTGCTGAGCTGGGCCGCCGAGCGACCAGGTCGATATCTCATCGAAGATGACTTTGATTGCGAGTTTCGTCTGGCCGGCAAGCCGATTCCCGCGCTTGCTTCGATCGATGCCGCTCAATCGGTCATCTACACCAACACGTTTTCGAAGAGCCTTTCATCGGCGTTGCGTCTAGCGTACATGGTGTTGCCCGATGAGCTGATGAAGCGGTTTAGGTGCAACCTTGGTTTCTACGCCTCGTCGGTGAGCTCTGTCGACCAGGTCGCTTTGGCTCGTTTGCTGGAATCGGGTGATTACGAGCGACATGTGAACCGCGTGCGCGTTCGTGCTCGTGAGGCGCGTGATGGCCTGGCGGCGCTTGTACGGAATGCGTTTCCAGCAGGAGAGGTTTCGATCGAGCATGCAGACGCAGGCCTTTACTGCACCGTGGTTGCGGAGCGGGGAACGGGCGGAAGCTCTTTTGCGCAGGCCCTCACGCGCTCGAGCATCCCTTTTATCGATATCAGTAACTGTTATTGGTGCGCCGATGGCGCATCTGTCCCTGAAAACTCAACTCAAATTCTTGTCCAGTATGACGACCTGAGTCCGGAGGTGCTTAATACCCTGGAATCGCAGCTAATGGGGCACTCTGTAACCTAAGTGAGTAGACTTTTGGCACTTTGGCGACCAGACAGTTTTGTAACAAGCTATCTACCTGTGGTTTTGAGAAGTGGGATCATCGGTCTGCTCGGGATGTCCCAAAAAGTCTACTCACTTGCCGCGCAAAGCTACCGCATGAGAAAAAAATGGGGTTTTCAACAGGGCTTCGTCCAGTTCTCGGTAAGCTTTTGGCCAGTTGGGGAGGGCTGTTAAAAACCTTGCAGTTCGTTCGGAGCCATTTTTGGTGCGTTCGCGCCAATGAGAGACCGACTGGGTTGAAATTCGTGCTTTCCTGTGCCTATGAAGGATTTACTTTGTGACATATCGGCTTTTAGGTACTGGCGTTTGCCCCCTCAAGTCCGCGCTTTGTGTCCTCCGCTTCCGCGGCCGGATGAAGACCGGCAGCGATATGACCTCGTCCGCAACCCGACGGCTGCGGTCGCGCTCGGTTTTCCGTTGTATACATTGGTTTGGACGAGAAACAAACGGACTTGCCCTGCCAACATTAGGCAGCGGCTGTTTCTTGGTGAACTCCCCAGGGAATCCGTGCTGGAAACGGAGCATGGATTTTTGGTCACGTCTCCTCTACTGACGGCATTTATCATGTCTCGACATCTGACGGATCTCCAACTTCTTCTGGTATTGGCGGAGATGTGCGGCTTGTTTGCGGTATGCGCCCTGCCGGCGGCACTTGAGGTGGAGCTTTCGCGTGCAATTGATTCGGGTACGATTTCGACAACGTTGGGTTGGGTGCGCTGCCCGTCCGAGGGCGGCGCCGCCTCAAATTTGTGGCGTCGCGACGCTTTGGTTTTGGATGGGGACCTTGACCGTTTTTGTTCAGATGTTTGCGGGATGCGTTACGGCAATCGATTTATGGCGGTGTCGCAACTCGTTCCATTGGGTGCCGCTTCGCCTTTTGAGGTCGAGGCGTATTTGTTGCTTGGACTGCCGCGAGCCCTGGGAGGTGAAGGTTTTTGCGGCATAGAGCTCAATGTCAAAGTGATGTTAAGCACAAGTGCTCGAGCGATTGTAGGAAAGACCCGCGTATATATCGATCTACTTCTTTCCTCGCCGGACGGGAGGCGACAGGTGGCCATTGAATGTCAGGGAAAGGCCTCGCACGGGCGCGCGGGGGATGGCTTGCGTGACGCTGACCGCATGACGGCGCTTCAAGCCATGGGCTACGACGTGCTTCTCCTGACACACGGACAGATATCCGATGAGGATAGATTCCGTGCGATCGTTAAGGCCGTATGCAGGATGCTCGATGTTGAATATCGCGATAAAAGCTCGGATGAGCAAAGGGTTGAGGCATTACTCCGGTCTGAACTATTCGTTGACTGGACAAAATTGGGAGTAATCGACGGAAAGATGTCCATTGGACACAAAACAGCTCGATCGTGGACAGCGCGGATCTAAGTGAGTAGACTTTTGGCGTGATGGCGACCAGGCCGTTTTGGAACAAGTCATTTACCTGCGGCTTTATAGAGCAATATGGATGGTCTGCTCGGCAAGTTCCAAAAAGTCCACTCACTTAGTTTTTGACGAGAAGTCGTTGCCGAAGGTGGCCCTATTTCAGGGCGTTAACGAGTTCATGAGACACGAAAAAAAGGCCCGAACCATGCGGTTCGGGCCCTTTAAAGTTAGAGATTATCTCTCAGGCGGTTGGCTTAGCCAAAGTAGCGCTTGAGCAGGCCGGCGAAAGCCTTGCCGTGGCGGGCCTCGTCGCGAGCCATCTCGTGCACGGTGTCGTGGATGGCATCGAGGCCAGCGGCCTTGGCACGCTTGGCAAGATCGGTCTTGCCGGCGGTGGCGCCGTTCTCGGCCTCAACGCGCATCTCGAGGTTCTTCTTGGTGGAGTCGGTCACGACCTCGCCCAGGAGCTCGGCGAACTTGGCGGCGTGCTCGGCCTCCTCGTGGGCAGCCTTCTCCCAGTATAGGCCGATCTCGGGATAGCCCTCGCGATGGGCGACGCGAGCCATGGCCAGGTACATACCGACCTCAGAGCACTCGCCCTCAAAGTTGGCGCGCAGGTCGGCAACGATGTCCTCGGAGACGCCCTCCATCTTGGCGACGCCCACGACGTGCTCGGCAGCCCACTCGAGCTTGCCCTCCTCCTGCTTCAGGAAACGAGAACCGGGAACGCCGCACTGGGGGCACTTAAAATCCTCGGGCAG
Organism: Collinsella sp. SGI.184; assembly: GCF_050313415.1. NCBI lineage: Bacteria > Bacillati > Actinomycetota > Coriobacteriia > Coriobacteriales > Coriobacteriaceae > Collinsella > Collinsella sp. SGI.184. The sequence goes on from NZ_JBNPLJ010000011.1 coordinate 22,562, forward strand.
CTGGTCGCCGTCGAACTCTTCCACATAACCGCAAACGGGGCAAACAAATTTCATGATTCGATCCTTTCGATGGATGGCGATGGGGCGCTTGTCCGATCCCGTAAGGGCCCTCTCCGGACGTGCGTCTTGACGAGTTCTATTATCCATAAATGCAACAAAATGTGAAGCCTATTAGGAATGATTTTTGATAAAACAATTTTGAGAGATGAAGATGTTGATTGATTAACGATTGGCAGGCCGCCTGCGACCTCTGATGAGTACAATCAGTCGAACAAATGTTGACCAATCAACAAATGAGGGAGTTTCCTTTATGCATCTAGCTCGCCGCTGCGCCTGGTGCCGAACGTATCAAACGGTTTTTCGCATCGCATCGCCGGTGCTGCCCTATACCGAGCCACGCATTCTGGAGCATGCTGAGAGAGCGCCTGCCAGGCCATTATCGGCTTTGGCGGTGGCTCGGCCATGGACTGTGCCAAGGGCGTGGGAGCACGCATCGCGCAGCCAAACAAGCCCATCAACAAGATACGCGGTCTGCTGCGCGTCCACCGTCTCCTGCCGCTGCTTATTGCGGTTCCCACTACCGCCGGCACGGGAAGCGAAGTCACGCTCGCGGCGGTTATCACCGATGACGAGACGCACTACAAGTACCCCATTAACGACTTTGTGCTTATCCCGCGCTTTGCGGTGCACGACCCCGAGTTCGCGCGGTCTGCCCGCCTCCATTACGGGGCAGACGGGCATGGGCGCCCTGACGCATGCCGTCGAGGCCTTTATCGATTGGGTCGATCGAATGAACGCCGCCTTGGACATTCCCAATATATGTGACGGGCATTCGCCGCTCCGACATTCCCGAGATGGCGGCGCATGCCGATGCCGAGGCCAATCCGCTGTACCCCGTTCCACTTTTGATGGACCGTTTGGAGCTGATGCGCATGTACGAGGTCGTCGCGGGTGGTATGTTTGAGGGCGAGAACTAGGAGGGTCCATGAACACCGAGGAAATTGCGCGCATTGTCGGAGATCAGCGCGTCTACTTTAAGACGCACGCCACGTTTGATGTCGATGCTCGACGTCGTGCGCTCGTGAGTTTACGCGATGCGGTGCGGGCCCACGAGGCCGATATTGCCCATGCGCTCAAGACCGATTTGGGAAAGTCGCATGACGAGGCGTATATGTGCGAGATCGGCACGTCGCTTTCCGAGATTCGTCATCAGATCGCACATGTGGCTCGATGGAGTCGTCCGCGCCTGCGTCCGTGCGACCTTGCCAACGCCGTGAGTGTGTGCAAGACGCAAGCCGTGCCCTATGGCGTCACGCTCATCATGGCCCCGTGGAACTACCCGTTTTTGCTAACGCTCGAGCCGCTCGCCGGCGCCCTTGCCGCGGGCAATACTGTGGTCATCAAGCCGAGCGCCTATGCTCCGGCATCGAGTGCGGTGCTCAAGCAGATCTGCGAAGAGGCATTTGATTCGTGCCTGGTGACAGTTGTCGAGGGCGGGCGCGCCGAGAACGAAGCACTGCTCGATGAGTGCTGGGACAAGATCTTCTTTACCGGTAGCGTTCCGGTCGGCAAGCTCGTCATGGAGCGCGCAAGTAAAAACCTTACGCCCGTGACGCTTGAGCTGGGTGGAAAGAGTCCCTGTATCGTGGATGCGACGGCAAACTTGAAGGTTGCGGCACGGCGTATCGCCTTTGGTAAATGGCTCAACGTGGGGCAGACCTGTGTGGCGCCCGACTACCTGCTGGTCGATACGCGTGTGCACGACGAGTTGCTGGGCCTCATCAAGGAAGAGGCGCGCCGTATGTTTGGCGAGCATCCGCTCGACAACGAGGATTACGGGCATATCGTCAATGCCAAGCATTTTGCGCGCGTGCACGACCTGATCGATCCCGATAAGGTCGTGCTTGGAGGTGCTGCGCGCGAGGCTTCGCTCAAGATTGAGCCGACAATTTTGGACGGCGTGGCCCCCGATGACGCCGTGATGCAGGAGGAGATTTTCGGTCCCATCTTGCCGGTGCTGACGTTTGAGAGCCTAGAGGAGGCCGAGACGTTTATTACGGATCGTCCGACGCCGCTGGCCCTGTATATCTTTAGCCAGGACCGTGAGGTTCAGCAGCGCTTTGTGCGTTACGTGCCCTTTGGTGGCGGTTGCGTCAACGATACGATCATGCACCTGGCTACGAGTCATATGGGCTTTGGCGGCATGGGAGCGAGCGGTATGGGGCAGTATCATGGACGCGAGAGCTTCGATACGTTTAGCCACAAGAAAAGCATCGTGAACAAGGCAACGTGGCTGGACGTGCCATTTCGCTATGCCCCTTACGCAAACTGGAAGCACAAATTCGTGCGCATGTTTGTGCATTAGAATCAGATGACATAGGGACAAACGGTCGAAAAGACGCAGACAGGATGAATTTGTGTCCGCACGGACCCGTAGACTTCTCGGTAAGGTTAAGCGCCGGTTTATCCGGCCGTTAGGGGAGTTGCCATGTACGAGCCTTCACGTGTTCTTCTGTCGTTTCATATCGCAGGATTTCAATATGCCGACGGCGCTTTGGTCCTAGGCGATCTTAAAGTGGGCGATAAACTGACGCTGTGCGCCGAGCGCGATAATCCCCATGATCCCGAGGCGGTCGCGATCTACTATGGCAAGACCAAACTTGGCTATGTTCCGGGAAACGAGGTCGGCCCGCTGTCCTTGATGATGTATTACGGCCATGAGGACGTATTTGAGGCCCGCGTGCAACAGGTTGCCCCCGAGCGTAGCCCGTGGCACCAGGTGCGCGTTGGCCTCTATGTGGTGGATGCCCGCTAATCGGTAAGGGAGGCTGCCATGTTTGATGACGATGACCTGTTCGATTTAACGGACGATTCGTTTGAGTGGGATATGCTACTCGACGACGATGAGCTGGAGCAGGACCGTAAGATGCGACAGGACAAGAAAACTCAGGGTGATGCGTCGAAAAAGAAAGACAAGCGCCGTCGCGGACTGTTTGGCGGGCTCTTTGGGTAACTGCCGCATCGCTGCGTCTGTATACTTAGCACGAGTTGGACGCGTTGCGAAATGAGGACTGAGACGATGATGTGGTTTACCGCCGACCTGCACCTGGGCGATACGAATATCTTGCACGACATGGACCGACCGTTTGGCTCGGTTGAGGAGATGAACCGCAAGGTCATCGATGTCATCAATGAGTGCGTGGCTGCGGACGACCGCCTCTATATTCTGGGTGACTTTACCTATCGTCTGCCCCTAGCGGATGCCGTGCGCCTGCGCGAGCGCATCGAATGCCAGAACGTGACGCTCATCCGTGGTAACCATGACGGCGACTGGGAAGATCCCGACGTGCCGCAGATTTGGGAAGACGTGCGTGATTACCTGGAGATTGCCCCCGGCTATGCCAAGGGTCATCGTCTGGTTATGAGCCACTACCCCATGCTCAGCTGGAATGGCAAGGCACGTGGCGCCATCATGCTGCACGGGCATATCCACAGCAGGGGAGACCGCACCAATGCGCGCAACCGCGATCGCGAACGTCCTACCTTTCGCTACGATGTCGGCCTCGATGCCAACGAGTACAAGCCCGTAAGCCGTGACCAAATCCTAGGCTTCTTTGGACTGTAATTTTCGAACCGTTACACAAACCGCCACAAAGGGGACGGGCACCTTTGTGGCGGTTCTGGCGCCGTTGCCATTATGGTGGCGGCACCTTTTTTGTCCGCGCAGCGCGGTAGAGTGTAGGCGGTTGAAATTTGCGTCTATCGAGGAGCTGCTATGAACGAGATTAAGTGCCCGCATTGTGGCGAAGTATTTAAGGTCGATGCATCCGGCTATGCGGATATCGTCAAGCAAGTGCGCGATGCCGAGTTTTCGCGCGACCTGGATGAGCGTGTGAAGGCGGTCCAGCGCGAGGGCGAGCAAGCGCTGGAGCTTGAGCGCTCGCGTTCGATGGCTGCCTTGCAAAAGGCAGAGTCCCAGCGCAACGCTCAGCTTACCGAGCAGAAGAATGCTGCAGCTCAACAGCTGGCACAAGAGGTTGCCAAGCGCGATGCTGAGCTCGCCGAGCTGCGTGCCAAGCTCGAGGGCGCTGCCGCAGAGCGCGAGAGTGCAAGCCAGCGCGCGGCGGTAGAGGCACGAGCCAACGTTCAAAAGGAGAATGCCGAACTCCAGCGCGAGATCGACAATTTGCGTGCGCAGCTGGAGCGCAAAGATGACGAAGCCAAGCTCGTCGAGTCGGCGGCGCGCAATGCCGCTCAAAACGATTTAGCTGCACGTGATGCTCAGATTGCCGAGCTGCAGGCCAGGCTTGCCGCGGCGGACAAGGCCCAGGAGATGGCGCTTGCCGCTGCCGCGGCAGAGTCGCAGCGTGAGCTCGATGCCGCTCGCAGCGAGGCCGAGCGCGCGCTTGCTGACTATCGCGCGAAGGTACAAGAGAAGTTTTCCGCCGCAAAGGCTCAGTCTGAGCGCGAGGCCGAGGGCCTTCGTGCACAGCTTCGTGAGCAAGAGCTTTCTGCAAAAATGGAGCTGTCGAAGGCGGTCGCCGCGGCGGAGCGAGAGCGCGATGAGGCGCGTGCCAAACTGACGAGCGAGCTGGCGGTGCGCGATTCTCGCGAGGAACAGGCCAAGGCGGCACACGAGCTCGAGCTTGCGCAGGCCAAGCGCGCGAGCGATGACCTGATTCGCTACAAGGATGAAGAGATCGAGCGCCTTAAGGACATGAAGGTCCGTCTGTCCACCAAGATGGTGGGCGAGTCGCTCGAGCAGCACTGCGAGACCGAGTTTAACCGTCTGCGCATGACGGCATTTCCCAACGCGTACTTCGAGAAGGATAACGATGCGTCCGAGGGTACCAAGGGCGACTTTATCTTCCGCGAGTGCGACGCGAGCGGCAACGAGGTCATTTCGATTATGTTCGAGATGAAAAACGAGAACGACGAGACCGCGACCAAGCATAAAAACGAGGACTTCTTTAAGAAACTCGATCACGATCGTCGCCAGAAAGGCTGTGAGTACGCGGTGCTCTGCACGCTGCTCGAGCCCGAGAGCGAGCTCTATAACGTAGGGATAGTCGACGTGAGCTATCGCTACGAGAAGATGTACGTGATTCGCCCGCAGTTTTTCATTCCCATGATCACGCTCCTTCGCAACGCCGCCATGGGCTCACTGCGCTATAAGCAGGAGCTAGCGGAGTACAAACAGCAGAATATCGACGTCACGAACTTCGAAGCCAAGATGGAGAAGTTCAAAAATGATTTCGGTCGCAACTACGAGATCGCGAGTCGCAAGTTCCAAACGGCAATCGATGAGATCGACAAGACGATTAGCCATCTGCAGAAAACCAAGGAGGCATTGCTGTCCTCCGAGAACAATCTGCGCCTAGCCAACAAGAAGGCCGATGATCTTACCATTCGCAAGCTCACGTGGGGCAACAAGACCATGAAGGCGGCGTTTGACGAGGCGCGCGGGGCTGCGCCAGAGACAAACGATGAGCCAGCCGAGGCGGATTCGTATGAGGTCGAGGATACCGAGTAAGGCATAGCGTATAGTGCAAAAACGGGGCCGCTGGCAATATTGCCAACGGCCCCGCTTCGTTTCGTTCCAGTATGTTCGACTAGTCCTCGAGCAGGTCTTCGATAAAGCCGACGCGGTAGTTTTTGAAGATGACTTCACCGCCGTCTTGCGTGGCGTCCAGATCGACATCGCCCATGATGCCAAAGTCGTGGTCGCCGTCCTCGTCGGCAAAGATCTGGTGCACGTGCCATACGTGCGCGGTCTTCTCGTCGGACTCATCGATGGAAAACATCGCGGCGCTGCGGGCATCTCCGTCGGTGAGGATTTCCTCGTGCTGCTCATGGTAGGCATCGAGGGCCTTTTGCCAGCGGATCTCGCTCATGCCCCAGTCGTCGTCGAGCTCGCCCAGGTCGCGAACGTGCTCACGGGCGGCAAGGTTCACGCGGCGGAAGAGCGCATTGCGCACCAGCAGCGTGCAGCCGCGGCGGTCCGCCACGACCTCGTCGATGCCCTGTGGCGGCGCGGCATCGAGGGCTGCCGGGTTGCCGGCGTTCTCCCACTCGTCCACCAGGCTCGAGTCCACCGAGCGCACCACAAAGCCCAGCCACGAGATAATGTCGCGCAGGCGCTCGTCGCGCTTCTCGATGGGTACGGTGCGGTCGAGCGAACGGTAGGCCTCTGCCAGGTAGCGAAGCAAAATGCCCTCGGAGCGGGCGATGCCGAGCTTTTGAATGTAACCCTTAAAATCGCTCGCGCTTTCCAGCATATCGCGCAGGACACTCTTGGGAGAGAGCTGGTAGTCGTTTGCCCAGGGCACTTCCTGGCAGTACTTGTCAAAAGCGGCGTCGAGCAAATCCTCGAGCGGCTTTTCGTACGTGACGTCTTGAATGCGCTCCAAGCGTTCCTCATACTCGATGCCGTCGGCCTTCATCTCGGCCATAGCGCGATCGCGTGCGGCGCGCTCCTGTGCACGCAATACCTGCTTGGGGTCCTCGAGCGTGGCCTCGACCATCGAGATGAGGTCCATGGTATAGGTCTCACTTTCGGGGTCGAGCAGCTCCAGCGCGGCAAGCAAAAACGGCGAGAGCGGCTGGTCGAGCGCAAAGTCCTCGGGCAGGTCGACCGTCAGCGCGTAGTCGATGTCCGGCGCGGCGTCAGCCGGAGCGTCGGGTGCGGGCGGCACCTCGGTGCGCACGACGACGCCGGAGTCGATGAGCGTGGCGAAGATCTCGTCGGCGCGAACCTCAAGCTTGGCCTTCTCTTCGGGGGTCTGCAGGCTTGTCTCGATGAGGTCATGTACGCGGGCTCGGGCATTGCCGCCCTGCTCGACCACACTAATCACCATAGAGTGCGTGATGCGCAGGCGTGGCTTGAGTGTTTCGGGTTGCGTCTCGATCAGGCGCTCAAAAGTTTGCTTGTTCCAGGAGACAAAGCCCTCGGGGGCCTTTTTCTTTTTAATCTTACGGAGTTTTTTGGGGTCGTCGCCCGCCTTGGCCATAAGCTTGGCATTCTCGATCTCGTGCTCGGGTGCCTCGGCGATTACCATGCCCTCGGTATCGAAGCCCGAGCGGCCGGCGCGACCGGCAATTTGATGGAACTCGCGGGCGCGCAGGCGACGCATTTTGTAACCATCGAACTTGGTGAGCGCAGTGAGGACCACGGTGTGGATGGGCACGTTGATGCCGACGCCGAGTGTGTCGGTGCCGCAAATGACGGGCAGTAGGCCCTGCTGCGCCAGGCGCTCGACCAGCAGGCGATAGCGCGGCAACATGCCAGCATGGTGCACGCCGACGCCGCATCCAAGCAGGCGCTTGAGAATCTTGCCAAAGGCCGTGGAGAAGCTCGTTCCCTTTGCCGCTTCTTTGATGGCTTCGCGCTGCTCCTTGCTGGCGATGCCAAAATTGGCGAGCGACTGCGCCGTCGCAAGGGCGGCATCCTGGCTAAAGTGCACGATATAGAGCGGGGCCTCGCCACGGCGCATGGCGAGCTCGACCGTGCCCTCGAGGGAGGTCGTCACATAGTCGTAGCTCAGCGGAACAGGACGCGGGGCATCGACAACCAAGTCGCAAGCAGCGCCGGTGTGCTCCTCGAGCGAGGCGGCGATGGCGGTGACATCGCCGAGCGTGGCGCTCATGAGCATAAACTGCGTGTGGGGCAGGGTGAGCAGCGGTACCTGCCAGGCCCAGCCGCGGTCGGGGTCGGCAAAGTAGTGGAACTCGTCCATGGCCACGCAGCCAACATCGGCATCTTCGCCCTCGCGCAGCGCATCGTTGGCAAGGATTTCGGCCGTGCAGCAGATGACGGGCGCCTTGGTATTGATATGCGTATCGCCGGTGATCATGCCGACGTTATCGCGGCCGAGTACCTGTACCAGGTCGAAGAACTTCTCGCTGACCAGGGCTTTGATGGGGGCCGTGTAATAGCAGCGCTTGCCCTGAGCCATGCCCATAAAGAGCATGCCCAGCGCGACGAGCGATTTACCCGATCCGGTCGGTGTGCCTAAAATGACGTGATCGCCGGCGGCCAGGTCCATGAGGGCCTCTTCTTGGTGATCCCACAGCTCAATGCCACGGTCGCTCGTCCATTCAAAGAAGCGTTCGAAGGCCTGATCGGGCGTGAGCCATGGTTCGGGCTCGCTGCCGTCCTCGGGCTCCCACCAGGTGGGAGAGAGCGCGCCGAGCGAGCCAAACTCGGCTTCGGTTCCCGTGCCGCCCGAGAACGAGCTGGCGGCGCCGGCACCGGAGACGGTGCTGGCGGCGGTATCTGTCGTGGTCTGTGCCATGTGTTTGCTTTCTCTCGCGATTGTCCGCCAACTATTATGGCGTAGCGTCGCATCGATGCGTTCGCAGGCAAGAAAATGCAGGAAATGGGCGTTCTGCCCAGCTGTTTGGTGCAGTTGCCAGCTAAGTGAGTAGACTTTTTGCAATATCGCGAGCACATGGCTTTTGCGCAAAGGCTCTACCTGCGGTTTTAGTATTGGTTATGCGGGTTGTGCTTGGCTATTGCAAAAAAGTCTACTCACTTAGATTTGAGGGTCGTTTGCTGGCGCCTATTTGCGCTTGTTTGCCGAAGCCGCGACCATCAGAGGCCCCTGGGACTCCTGCGGTAAGCGCTTCTTGCCCTTGCGGGCGCGGTTTTTAAAATTCTCGACGGCCTCTTCCATGCCGAGGGGCACGTAGGTGAGCTCATCGAGATTGTCGGGCAGGTAGCACGCAAGGCTTTGCTCCTGCGCGCGGCCCGCCGTGAGCTGTTCATCGCTGGGCAGCGCGTCGGGAGTGGCGCAAATGCCATAGACGGCGGCACCCATCTCGCGCGCGCGGCGCTCGTATTCGGTCTCGGGATGCTCGGGATGGTCGCGGCGAACGTCGTCACTTACCCATAGTGTGTCGTAGCCGGCCGCGGCAAACTGCCCCAGGGCGTAGTCGCGCAATGGCTTGCTGTCGGTGCGCAGCGTGACGGTGGCGCCGGCTGAAAAAAGCGGGCGGTAGAGCATCAGATGGTCGACATGGACGAGTCGTTTTTTGGCGTACTTGGCCTTAGGCTGCGGCGTGGGAAAGTTGATGGTGATGGCATCGAGCTCGCCTGTGGCAAACAGCTGCGGCAACGATGCGGCGCCTCGGGGCAGGACGAGTGCGTTGGTCAGTTCCTGCTCGCAGATTTTCTGTGCGGCATAGGCGATGCAGATGGGCTCCTGGTCCATGCCGATAAAGAGCGTGTTTGGCTCGTGGGCCGCGCGCTCTACAAGGTACGTCCCCTTGCCGCAGCCAAGATCCAGGTGAAGGTGTTCGAAAGACTTGCTGCCTGCGGGCGCACAGGCCTCGCGCCAATCTCCGGCATAGATTTCAGGGTTCGTCTCAATCGCATCGGCGTAGCGCTCCAGGCGCTCTTCGAGCACAAAGTTCTTAGGCGTGCGAACGTGGACGGCTCCCATGAGGCTCCTTGGTCATAAGTATGGAACGCTTAGCTGCGCGTTCCGTCAATGGGTTGAAAAAAGGTAGGCATAGCTTGCCCGAAAGATGCGGTGCGGCTCGCCGGCGAGTCGTCGGTGCCTACAGGCGCTTGAGAATCACGTAGCGGTTGAGCTCGCCACTGCGACCGTCGGCATGGAAGCGCTCAAGCTCGCGTACGGGGACCTCGCCGCTCTTGTAGAACGTGCGCACGCCGCGCACCAAGTCGGTGATCTGCTGATCGTCAAAGTGATGGCAATAGCGGTAAGCATGGCGGTCGTTTTGCCAGCCAATGAGGTGGTCGCCGGCTTCAAACTGCGCGGAATCGTAACCCTCAAACGGCGGGGTGAGCTCGGCGCGGGCCTCGGCTCGAACGGCCTTGCGCGCCATGCGCTCGTCGTTCATAAACTCCCAAAAGCTAATGGCGATGATGCCGCCCGGGCGCGTCTGCCGCACCAGGGCGTCGAGCACGCGTACGCGGTACTCGCACGACGGCACGTGGTGCATAAAGCCAAAACAGACCGAGATGTCGGCGAGCGGGGCGTCGAAAAGCGCGTCGGGTGTCTCGGCGGGGTTGAGCTTCATGAGGGCGTCGAGCACGTCGAGTTCCTGGAAGTGCAGGTTGGGAATGCGCAGGGCGTGACCGCGTGCATCGATGGCCAGGTCTTGGCACGAGTCGACGCCATAGAACTCAAACGGGCAGCTGGCATCTGCCGAGGAGTTTGCGCCGTCGACGCCCTTGGCGGCAAGTGCGCCGCCGGCGGCAAAGTTCTCGAATCGCATATTGCCGCAGGCGAGATCGAAGACGCGGACGGGATGCTCGATTGTGGCGACGTCGAGCTGCTCGAGTGCGATGTCCATGGTGCGCACCCAGCCGGGCCACGGGGCCTGACGCGTATCGGAAAAGGAGGCGGAGTGCTCGCGATAGAACGTGTTGTTGAGCTGGATGAGCGATGAGGCGAAATCGCGGTTCACGGCGCGGGACTCCCTCCGTTGGCGGTGCGGAATTAACAGTACGACCATACTACCGTTAACGCCGCAACGGGGACAACCAAGCTACGTGTCATTGCTTTGTTTGGACACATTTCCGCAGCTCATATGCACCCGCAACCGCCGGTTGTCAAAAATCTCACTAGAATAGGTGGCATGCTTTTGGCGGTGGCGGATAGATTTTTAACTGTGCAAGGCGCCTTAAGAACAAAAACGGTCCGGCGGCACGGCTGGCATCACATAGGAGGAACCATGAATGTAGAAACTGCGCAGCGGCTCGCCGACCTTCGCCGCAGCAAAGGCTTTAGCCAAGAAGGGCTGGCGCGAAAGCTGGGACTGTCGCGCCAAGCGGTCAGCAAATGGGAACGCGCAGAGAGCTCGCCCGATACCGAGAACCTGATCTCGCTCGCCAAACTCTATGGCGTGAGCCTGGACGAGCTGCTCAATCCGAGCGATGAGATCGAGGACGATATCGAGTTTGAGAACGAGGACCGCGCCCGCCAGCGCGAGGCCGAGGCGGCAGAGCGCGCACGCACCCATGAGGCGGCGGCACGTGCCACCGAGGCGGCAACACAGGCGAGTGATGCTGCGGCCAAGGCGGCGCAAGCGGCAAGCTGGAGTGCGCAGGCCGCCAATGCCGCTACGGCGCAGGCGACGAGTGGCGGCGCAGTTGGCTCGACTCCGGTGAAGGGCCCGTTCCAGTCGTTCCCGTATTGGGCCGTGTGCTGGCTACTGTTCTTTTTGCTGATGTTCCCGTTTGGCGCCGGCCCCTTTGCTGCGCTGATCTTCTTTACGATTCCCATCTATCACTGGGTGGCGCGTGCGCTCGATGGCGATTGGGCGCACGGTGATATCCAGGTTGGTCCGGCACCGGTGACAGCTAGGGCTCGGAATGTTTCCGCTGCGGTTGATGCTGACGTGGCTACCGCGACCACCGCTGAGCCGATTGCCAAAGAGGGTGATGAATGATGAAGCTTTCGCATGAATCCAAGGTACGCTTGGGCGTTGGCGTCGGAGCGTTTGTGCTCATCATTGGGCTTGTCTTTGGCATTTCGCGGCTATTGGCTCATTCCGATATGGTGCGTACGACCGGTATTCTATCTGGCCATTTGTCTGATTTTGACGATATGTTTGACGAGGACGATTCCTTGAATAGCGGTAACTATTCCGCTCGGCCTCAGCAACTTTCGAGTGTGACTTTTGATGCCGATGAGTTCCGCTACCTCGATTTCGATATCAATGCGGCTTCGGTGGACGTCAAGGTTGTTGATGGCAACAAGGCTCGCGTTATAGAGCGGGGGCGCGTTGCCGAGGGTATGGATGCCTCCAAGGCCGCGACGCAAAACATCGCATCCGTCGAGGACTCGACGCTCAAGGTTTCCCAGTTTGGAAGTGATAACGGTAAGGCAATCGATCGCTCAGTTACGGTTGAGCTGCCACGCCGTGTTGCCGAACATCTGAAGGGAGTCAACGCGCACGTGGGCTTGGGTGATCTGCAGATTGCCGGTGTCATCTGTGATGGTTTCGACCTTTTCCTGGGTGCGGGAGATGTAGAGTTTTCGGGCAGCGTGACTGATGCGCTCAGCGCTGAGGTCGGTTCGGGCGATGTGACGTTCGAGCTTTACCAGGCCCCCGCGAAGTCGATGGACGTGAGCGTGGCCTCGGGCGATGTGGAGATGACGGTTCCGAATTCTACGGGCTTTAAGGCGAGCCTTACCGTGGGCAGCGGCGACTTCGAGAGCGATTTCCTTCCGCTTGGCTACGACGGCGAGACCATTTTGAATCTTGAATTCGATAACGGTGATAAGTCTGCCACGTATCGTTTTGAGGTCGGTTCGGGTGACATGTCGTTTGATCCGGAGTGACACGCGGTTTTCGGAGATCGGTACATATAGGCGTGCTCTTTGATGAAGGCGCCGGGGCCGTGACGGGCTCCGGCGCCTTTGCCTTTACAATGGGGGCATGGAACAGATTATCTTGAACATACTTAAAGCCTTGCGTCGCGGCGAGACCGTGGACGACAAGGCGCTCGTCAAATTGATACATGCCGAGGCACGCCGTGAGGGTGCCGACAAGCGCGATCTGGCCAAGCGCCGTCTGCTGCCGTTCTACCAGCGGGTTAAACGTGAGGATCCGGCTCGTTGGGCTGCGTGGAATGTCGATTCCGATCTGGAACGTCAACTGCTGCAGGTGCTACGCATGAAGCCGCGCCGCACGGCTTCGGGCGTAGCGACCATTACCGTCATCACCAAGCCGTGGCCGTGCTCGGGCGATTGCCTGTTTTGCCCCAACGACCTGCGTATGCCCAAAAGCTATTTGCATGCCGAGCCCGCGTGCGCCCGTGCGGAGCAAAATTGCTTCGATCCGTATCTGCAGGTGAGCGCTCGTCTGACCGCGCTTTCGCAGATGGGGCATGCGACCGATAAGATTGAGCTCATTGTGCTCGGTGGCACCTGGAGCGACTATCCGGAAGGCTATCAGACATGGTTTATGTCGGAGCTTTTCCGTGCGCTCAATGACGATGCCGTCGCCGGCGTGGCGGCCAACCCCATGTTGGCGCGTCCGGGCATCAGCCGTGCCGAGGCGGGGCGTCTGCTCGACGATGCACCCGCCGATGCCCTGCCGCCGGTGGTAGCGGAGCGCCGCGAGCGCTATCGGGCTGCCGGCATTGCGACAGACGAGGCCGAGCTCGCTGCCGGCGTTGCCGACGAGCAGGAGCGTGTGGATGCTGCCGTGCGCGGCTATAACCGTGCGGTGCGTCGTCTGTACGGCCCCGGTACGCCGTGGGGCGAGGTCACCGAGTGGCAGACGGCAACGATGGAGGAGCTCGAGCGTCAGCAGCGCATCAACGAGACGGCGAAGCATCGCGTGGTGGGACTCGTTATCGAGACGCGCCCCGATGCCGTAACGCCGCAGGCGCTTACGCTCATCCGCCGCCTGGGCTGCACCAAGATTCAGATGGGCATCCAGAGCCTCGACCAGTACCTGCTCGATATCAACGAGCGTCGCATTTCGGTGGGGCAAATCGAGCGGGCGTTTTCGCTTGCGCGCCTGTTTGGCTTTAAGATCCACGCGCATTTTATGCTCAACTTGCTGGGTGCCACACCCGAGGGGGACAAGCGCGACTACGAGCGCTTTATGACCGAGGGGGCCTTTATGCCCGACGAGGTCAAGGTCTACCCGTGCGCGCTCATCGAGGGCTCGCGTCTGGTGGGCTGTTACGAGCGCGGCGAGTGGCGCCCCTATACCGAGGAGGAGCTGCTCGACGTGCTAGCCGATGACATCGTGGTGACGCCGCCGTTCTGCCGTATCAGCCGCATGATCCGCGATTTTAGCTCCGATGACATTATGGTGGGCAACAAGAAGCCCAACCTGCGTCAGCTCGTCGAGAACCGCCTGGCTGCTCGGGGTGACGGTGCGACGGTGCGTGAGATACGCTATCGCGAGATCAGCACGGCGGGTGCCGACTTGGATGAACTGACCCTTGACGAGGATGTAGCGTACGAGACGCCGGTGACGCACGAGCGCTTTTTGCAGTGGGTGACGCCGCAGGGCAAGATTGCGGGCTTTTTGCGCCTGTCGCTGCCCGACCATTCGTTTGTTGCCGCGCATGCGGACGAGTTGCCGACGACGCCGGACGAGGCGATGATTCGCGAGGTGCACGTGTACGGCATGGCGGCGCGCGTGGGCGACCAGGGCCAGGCGGCGCAGCATCACGGGTTGGGGCGTTTGCTCGTAGAGCGTGCGTGCGAGATTGCCCGGGATGCGGGTTATGCGCGCATCAACGTGATCAGCGCGATTGGCACACGCGAGTACTATCGCCATCTTGGATTTTATGACCATGGCCTTTATCTGCAAAAGGAGCTCTAGATGAACAAACCGAGTGTTTCTGCCGGCGTTGTTGCCGGCGTTGCTCTGGGAGCCGCGGCGCTTGGTGCGGCTGCCGTCGCTGTTCGTGCTGCCTGCCTGCAGGTTGCGCGAACCCGCAATGGGTTGGCGCGTGTGAAACGCGTGCACGATGAGGGCGGCGATGAAGTCCGCGTATTGGTGCAGGGCGGTGTCTACCAAAGCGCGAGTTACGTCGGCGAGCGCTGGGCGGAGCCCGTCTTTGCGTATTATCGCGCGTTTGACGACGTGTTTGAGGCCGAGGATGCGATGCGTGACGTTTATGGTCACGGTATCAGCCGTATGCTTATGCTAGGTGGCGGCGGGTTTGCCTATCCCAAATTTGCGCTGATGTCGCATGAGGGCCTGCGCATGGACGTTATCGAGTATGACGGAGAGATTACGCGCCTGGCGCGCCGCTGGTTCTACCTAGACGAGCTAGAGCGCGCGGCGGGCGATCGCCTGCGGGTGATAACCGCTGAGGCTCGCTCGTATCTGGGTGTGACGAGTGTGGGCCATCGTCGCTACGACGTGGTCGTGAGCGATTGCTTTGGCGGTGCCGAGCCCGTAGGCGAGCTGGCGACGGTTGAGGCGTTGCGTTTAGTGCGGGGCAGCCTGAACCCCGGGGGTATCTACGTTGCCAATATCGTGAGCGCAAACGAGGGGAGCGATGTAACGTTCCTGCGCGACTGTGCTGCCACGGCACTCGAGGTATTCGGCCACGCCTGGGTGGTCCCCTGTGGCGATACAGAGTTCGGCGGCGAGGAAAACTACCTGCTCATCGCCAGCGACGGGAACCATGCCTTTGCCGAAGCCGTGCCCTTTGACGCCGACTTCCTCGGCGCCGTCCTTCACGACTAGCGCGTCTTTCTGCGACCAGTCTTTCTGGGACGGGGCTTTTTAGCTGCTTTCGGATGCCGGCTCGCTCCACATCGGGAGCAGTCAATTTGGGACGGGGCTATTTTAGCTATCCCTGCCACTAATCGGCCAAACCTTTCGCTTTACCTGCAAGGGCAGCTAAAATAGCCCCGTCCCAAATTGACTGCTCATATAGTCAGCCCCGTTTTATGCGTGGTCGCGCCAGCTGCGGACACGCTGCTTCATGCCGTCTATGTCGAGCACGCCTTCGGCAAAGCCCTTACGCACGAGCTCTTCGGGAACGAACTCATCGTAACGATCAAAGTAAGGCACCTCGCCGGGATAGACGAGCTCGATGGGATCGAAGTCCTTCTCGGCCTCGGCGGCGAGTACCTCAAAGAACGTCTCTTCGTCGGCCTTCATCTTAAACTGCATAAAGTACGGGCGCGACGGGTCGAGTCCGCGAAGGCCCAGCTCCGCGGCACATTTAATCTTGAGCATGCGCTCGAGCGCCAAAAAGGCATAGCTGCCCAGCCAGGGGAAGAGCACCCAGGTGTCGCCGCCCAGGTTAATGAGCGGCCTAGTGCCCGCACCCGAAATCTCGGCCGTATGGCGAGCCTGCGCCAGACGGGCTCGCGCGTTGCCCATAAGGTACGGATACGCGGCATGTTCGTTGAGCACCTTACGCATGCGCTCGAGTACATGCGTGTTGATGTCGCCGGGGCAATCGCCAAAGTAAGCCGGCACACGGCCCTTGACCTGCGTAGCAAAGACGGTGTGGCGCTTCCAGTCCACTTCTTCGACAATCCAGCAGTGCCCGGCGATGGCGATGCGCTCACCGGGCGGTGGGGGATTGACGATCGTGCCTAGCTCGGCCGACTCGCTGCGAACGGTGAACTCCTCGTTTTCCTGGAACACGGCGTAGAACTTAAAATTGTTGATGATGCGCTCGCCCGCGAGGCCCACGATGAGTCCGCCGCCCTCGGTGACCTGGATATGGTCGATCTTAATGAGGTGACGCAGCAGCACGCGATAGTCATCGGCTGAGACGCGGTGGAAATAACTGAGCGTGAGCACGCGCTGGGCAAGTTCTGCCGGCGTGAGCTCTCCGGTGCTGGCAAGCGTCGACATAGTCTGGTGATAGAGCAGACTGTAGGGGAGTCGATCGAGCTCGGGCGGCTCGACCCACTTTTCCTCGCGATAGAGTTGTACGAGTGCGATGCCCTGCAGGAGCTTCCACGGAATGGTTTCGGGCATCATCGTGCGCGGCTCGGGCTCTTCCTCGCGCATGACAAACCACATCTCGGGCGGAAGGTCGCGGCGTCCCGTGCGGCCCATTCGCTGCAAAAAGGAACTGACGGTAAATGGCGCATCGATCTGAAATGCACGCTCCAGACGGCCGATATCGATGCCAAGCTCAAGCGTAGAGGTGGTGACGGTCGTCTGTGCCTGCTCCTCATCGCGCATGAGCTCTTCTGCCGTCTCGCGCAACGATGCCGAAAGATTGCCGTGATGGATGAGGAAACGGTCAGGCTCGTGTCGGCTCTCGCAGTAGCTGCGCAGCATGGAACATACGGCCTCTGCCTCCTCGCGCGAGTTGGCAAAGACCAGACACTTGCGCCCGCGGGTGTGTTCGAAGATATAGCCCATGCCGGGATCGGCGTTGTCGGGTGCGGTGTCGGTGGGGTTGAGGAGCGCTTGCTCGGCGGCCCGGGGGATGTCGACTTCGCCCTCGGGGGCCGAAGAAGTGCAGCGGTTCCCGGAGGTAGCCTTACCCTGTGCCCGTTTGCGACGTTGACGGCGCTCCTCCTGTGTGGGCTGTCCGCTGTGGCACATGCCTTGGGTGTCGGCCGGCAGCGCCGTGGGTGCTGCTGCCTCAATGCGCTCGGAGGCAAGAACTTCGGCCTCTTGAGGACCCATGCTCTCGAATCCCCGCTGCTGTGCCTGGGGACCCGAGTTGTAGAAGTGCTCCATGGAGATGCGCCACACGCGGCGCGGTTCCTCAAAACGGGGGATAACGCAGTCACGTCCCGTTCCCTGTGAGAGAAAAGCGCCCGTGCGCTCGGGGTCGCCGATGGTGGCCGAAAGGCCAATGCGTCGAGGCTGCACGCCGGCCATGCGCGAGAGTCGCTCGATAAGGCAGAGCGTCTGCCCGCCACGGTCGCCGCGCATGAGCGAGTGGACCTCGTCGATGACCACATAGCTCAGGTCGCAAAACATGCGCGGGATCGCCATGTGCTTATGGATCAGGAGCGCCTCGAGTGACTCGGGCGTAATCTGCAAGATGCCGCTCGGCTTTTTGATGAGCTTAGCCTTGTGCGACTGCGAGACATCGCCATGCCAGTGCCAGACAGGGATATCGGCCTCTTCGCAGAGGTCGTTAAGGCGGACGAACTGATCATTGATGAGCGCCTTGAGGGGGCCGATGTAGAGGGCGCCCACGCTCGCGGGCGGCCTTTCCCAAAACTCGGTCAGGATGGGAAAGAAGGCCGCCTCGGTTTTGCCGGAAGCCGTGGATGCCGTCAGGAGCACATTGTCTTGTGTGTTAAAGATGGCATCTGCCGCCGCAACCTGAATGGAGCGGAGACTCTCCCAATCGTGGGAGTAGATGAAGTCTTGGATAAACGGGGCGTAGCGGTCAAAGGCGTTCACGGGGCCTCCTTTCAAAAGCGAATCTCTCAACGCGGCAGGCAGTGGCTTGCTGCATGACTGCTTCAATGTTTGCCCAGATAAAACCTGCCAAAATAAACCTGTCCCTTTTTGGCAGGTTAGATGGCGAATTCGGCGAAGTTGCGGTCGGCGCCTGCGGTGCCGGTGTCGTCTGTTGCGGCTGCTGGCGCGTCACCGCCGACGCTTTGCAGCAGCTCGGCCACGTTGGCGTTGGGGTTTTGGCATAGGATGTCGAGCAGCTCGATAAAGTCACGAATGACTTCGCGCGGCGTCAGATGCGTGTCGGCTCCCACGCGACCGAACTCAATCTTGAGGAAGTCCACCAGGTCGTTCTCGGTAAGCGTGGGCGTCCAGCCAAAGTAGCCGGCGTGAATTTGCATGATTTTTTCGATCAGCACCAGCAACTCTTCGTAGGTGAGTGGCTGCAGACGGATGATGGGCGCGAGCATGTCTTTAAGGTCCTCGCGTGCAAAGCGGCCCTGAGCGAGTCGGCTGCGCAGGGCCTCGTAGGAGAACACGCCGCGGCGGCGGTCTTCGATGGAGGTTGGCGTGCCGCCCATGATCATGCCCAGGTACTGCGCCTTGCCCTGGAGCGTGTCGTTGTACATGGTCAGGATCTTCTCGTAGTTGTATTGGCGCGTGATCGCGTTGGGAATCTTATACAGATTCACGAGTTCGTCGATGAGCACCAGCATGCCCTTGTAGCCGCTGCAGACCAAAAAGCGCGCAATGAGCTTAACGTAGTCGTACCAGTCGTCATCGCTGATGATGGTCGAGGAACCCAGTTCGGCGCGAGCCTCGCTCTTGGTGCGGTATTCGCCGCGGATCCATTTGGTTACGCGGCTCATGGCCTCTTCATCGCCCTCGGATACGGCCGTGCGGTAGCGGCGGAGCATGCGGGCGAAGTCGAAGCCGTGGACCATCTCCTCGAGCGGGGCCAGTTGGGCATTGACGACCGACTCGTCGACGTCGGCACACGAGGCGACCCAGCGATCCAGAATAAGGTTGAGCGCACCGCCCTCGGGGCGCGTCTTGGTCGATATGTTGCGGATGAGCTCACGGTAGGTGGCAAGGCCCTGCCCCTGACCGCCCTGCAGGCGGCGCTCGGGCGACAGGTCGGCATCGGCGACGACGAACCCCTCGCCCATGGCGTGCGTGCGGATGGTCTGGAGCAAAAAGCTCTTGCCTGCGCCGTAGCGACCGACCAGAAACCGGAAGCTCGCGCCACCGTCGGCGATGAGACTCAAATCGGTGAGCAGAGCGCGGATCTCGACCTCGCGCCCTACGGTGATATAGGGAAGGCCGATGCGCGGGACCACACCGCCCTTGAGTGAGTTGAGAATGACGGCAGCGACGCGCTTGGGCACGCGGGGTGCTGCGGATGCGGTATCACTCATGGTCTAGGTATCCCCTCACGTCTGCTTCGTAATCCTCGATAATTTGCGGTCCTGCCGCGCCGAACTCGATAACGGTGTCTCCCACCAGGTCAAAGAGCGTCTCGTTGATGTTGTCGACGAGCATATCCTCGCTCTGGCCCGACCTCTCCACTGCCGATGTCGCTTGCGCTGTGTTTTGCTCGAGGAGCGCGCGAAGAAAGGCATCTTCGGCGGGCGCGAGTTTGTTCGTAGCTTCGGCAGACGCGGGCGTTGCGGGTGCGGGCGCAGACACGAGGAGCGGTGCCATGACGCCAAACTCTTCGGCGGAGACAGTCGGCTCGTCGGGTTCGTCTTGCTGAATGGTCATCTCGCCAGGTTCGGCAGTCATGCCGGGCGCAGACTCGCGGCCCGGCTGCTCGATAAGCGTTGCCTCGGCTTCCACGGGCATGCCGTCCTCGCGCTCCTCATCAATCAAAAGCGCTTCACGCGTTTGCGCGGCGGCGCTCCGAATGTGCCCCAGCTGGCTCAAATCGATATCGATCTTGATGGGCTGGTGTGCGGCATCCCACGAAAGCCATGCCACGATCTCGTCATCGATGATTTTGGCCAGATATTTGGGGACCTTCTCCTCCTTCAGGGGGTGGGCGGGGGCTAGGGCCAGGCGCAGACGTTGGTCGCAGGCGCGCATCATCTCACCAAGCTTGCTGCTCTTTTGCCTGCTGCCGTGAATTCGCATGCATTCCCAAAAACCGTTTTGGCAGCGGTAGATATGGATGGGGTCAAGACGGTATTCGCAGTCCTCGTGGCGCTCGGGCGCAAAGAACACGGCCGAGGCAAACATGGTATAGGGCATGGCCGTCTCCTCCCCAAACAAGCTCGCCACGATACCGGTCTTTCGATGCGTGTCATAGTAGCGCGCCATGCGGACGTACACGGCACATGCCACGTGGCGTAGGTCGCGATGGTGGCTGCGATCGAGTCTAGAGTTATCGAGGTTATACGTGGAGAGGGCGTTGATAGCGGCCATGAGTCGCTCCTCGCCCGCCTCGTCGGGCGGGAGGGGGAGCGTAGGCTCGGAGGTCTTGCGACGCGCAGGCGCCAGGTCCGACGGCGTCGGTGCAGGTGCAAGGTCTCGAGCCGCGCGCCGCAGCTCGATAAGGGCGTTATCGAACATGACGGTTTTAGAGTCGCGAAGCAGTTTGGGGTCGAGCCCGTGGAAAACGGCGTAATCTTGCAACCACACGCGTGCAAACCGGTCGATGCCGGGCTCGAAGGCACGATAGGCGTTCCAAAAGGCCTTGATCTTGCTAAAGCCATCGAGTGGGTCATCTACGCCAATGCCGCAGATCAGCTCATAGAGATACAGGAAGGCAAAGGACGTAGACGTTTCCTCGACAGTTCCGCGGCGCACTTGGGCACGCCAGGTAAAGTAGCCGCGCAACTGTCGATCGCTCATGGCATTGTAGGTGGGAAAGTACGACTTAAAGGTGCCGTTGTAGGGACAATCGTCCTCGAAGTCGGCCATCAGCAGGCCTTGGCGGTAAAAGAGCTCCGCCTCCGATAGCCAACGTCCCGCGCCGCCTTTGGGATCATCTTGCCAGCGTGATATCTCGCGCATCTTGCGGTACTGGTCGGGGAGGAAGTTCTGCATCTGTCGACCGGTCTTGAGAATCGGCTCGTCAGCATAGATTTCGTTTGAGAAGCGGGCGGACTGATGGGTCCGGGCCTCGGCCATAATGCGCTCGATGAGCATCTTGACGTCCTGGTCGGCCACCGCTTCTCCTCTCCTAACGCAGCTTCGGTGACCTCATATCATAGCACAGCATCAAACAGGTGTTCGAGAAACCGCTACGTAGATAGATTTAGAACAAGAGGGCGTAGATGACCGCCACGACGACGGAGGGGAGCATGTTGGCCGTGCGGAAGGTCTGAGGTCGAATAAGGTTAACCCCAACACAGAAGATGAGCATAGAGCCCACAAGCGAAAGGCTGTCGAGGGCTGCGGTGGTCATGATGGGGGAGAGTGAGCCGGCAAAAAGCGTGATCGTGCCCTGGAATACGGCAACGGGCAGGGCCGAGAAGATGCAGCCGCGGCCAAGCGAGGCCGTCATGGTGCAGACGATGATGCAGTCCAGCGCGCCCTTCAGGGCAAGCGTGGACCAGTCGCCGAGCAGACCGTCCTGAATCGATCCTACGATGGCCATGGCACCGATACACACGGTGAGCGATGCCGAGACAAAGGCGTTGGTGAACTCGTTGTCGCCTTCGCTGCCGGTTTTGCGCTTGAGCCATTCGCCGAGGTTCTCGATGGCGGCCTCCAGGTTGATGGCCTCGCCGATGAGCGAACCGAGGGCAAATGAGACGATAAGCATGGTGGTGCCGGTGGTCGCCAACGCCTCTCCATCGATAACGAGCATCTTTTGCATGGTGCCGCCCAGGCCGATAAACAGAACACACAACCCCGACGCCTTCATGAGCGTGTCTTGGATGCGAGGCGTAATGAAGCGCCCACCCATAAGGCCAAGCAGACCGCCCGCGATCAAAAGCGCGACGTTGATGATCGTTCCTAAACCCGGCATGAACCCTCCTGTAATTGATGCCAACGCGGCAATCGTAGCAGAACGGGGAGGGGGCGCTCAGTATCCGAGCCAAGCGGCGGTTAGCGGTCTAGGACAGGATGGGGCTAAAGTCGAAGCGCAGCGTCATGAGGTGCTGCGGGGATTCGATGGCTGCGGCAATGATGTCGGCATCTCGTGCGCGATCGAACCCTTCAAGTTCCATTTGATAGGGGACGTCTTCTTGGATACCGATGCGACGAGGAACCAAAAGCTTGGTTCCGTCGAATTCTTCGGTTCGCGTTCCGTCTGCTGCAACGGAATAAAGGTGTAACTTGGCGGTCGTTGTGGCATCAAGTGCCGAGATAGCTTGGATATCGTTCGATGCGCTCTTTGCTCCCACTGCTGTAAGTGCCGTAGGCGCGACGACTTCGCCCGAAGGCAAAAAGACGAGCTCGACGGTGTTGGGGAATGCGATGAGGATATTTTTGCGGCGGGGCGCATTGGCAGCGACTGGCTCAATGCTTGCAGCATCGACGGTTTCCGTGTGGTCGAGCGCGACCATCATGCAACAGTTGCCTTCGTCGACACCTGGGGGAGCGGCAAAGTCCAGGCCGTCTTTCGGTTGGGAATCGCCTAGTTCGGTGGCGCTGCCGCTTGGCTTCTCGAGAGGAACCGCAGCGTTGTCTTCTGATGATGCATCGTTAACATGTGCCGGTGCGTCTGCGACCTCGTCTTTGGGGGATTTGTCATTATCGCTCGATATAGGAGCGGCAATCTCGACGGACCCCACTCCGTGCCATGTCATTTGGAGCAGCGCCGGATCGGCGAGAATGCGCTGCACGCCCGGCTCCTGGGCATCGATATTGATGGGGGCGGGTTCTGATCCGCGCGTGAGGTTAAGCGAGCCCTTCTGCCCGGTGCTTTGAACCTTTTGGTCGTCCGCGTCGCCAGCGTAGAACAGCAAAGGCGCATCTCCCGTTGCGATGGCTTCGGTGTCCGCCTTGGTCAGCCGCAGCGACGCCGTAAAGGAGATGATGGGCTGCGCGCCATCGACATTCGAGGGAACGCAGCCCAGGCATACACCCCCTTCTTCTTCATGGGCCGCGCTGTCGAAGACGACCTTTGCCCCGTTCGCCGAGTCATCGACCGAGGCAATATCGATGCGCAGCTCTAAGTCGCATGGGTCGCCATCGGCGTCGACTGCAGCCGATTTCCATGTGCAGATGGCGCAACCTGTCTGGGGGCCGTTCTCCTTGTCCGGTCGATTGATATCCACGACTATCGAGTCGACCGTATTGCGGTGAAGGCATCCCGAGGTTCGGACCGTGGCATGTGCGAGCGAAAAACGTTGGCAGGCGACGATACCCGACGAATTCGACGCGGGGTTCAGAGCTTGCGGTAAGGAGCTTGCCGTGGCGGGCGTCGCCCAAGCGGCGAGAGGCGTACCGCTCGCCAGTGCGCTGCAGAGCGCGGCAACGGGCAAAAGGTTTTTGGGTGCCATGGTTCTCCTATCTATTCCGCGTACTCCGGTCGTGCTTGGCTATTGGTTGCGTTTGATGTGCAGGCCAAGGCACGTCAGTCCTGCTCCCACCGTGGCGACGCCTACCGCAATGAGTTGTCGGGTGTCGCTCGTCTGGACGAGCGGCTCGTGACGGCTGCCGCGATTAAGGCCCGAAAGATCGACGGTCACTTCTGTGGCCGCTTGCGCTTGCTCTTGTTGAGCAAAGGCCATTGCGGGTGCGGACGCCAAGATGCTGACGATGGCGGCCAGTGCAATCGCCTTAGGACGTGGCGTGCGCACCGGGCTCGACCGTCCAGGTGATGCTTGCCACTTGATCTCCCGTACCGGTGGCGTGGTAGATGTCACGCGTGACGCGGGCGACGTGGCCACTCACATTGAGCCTAATTTTGTCCGTTCCGTCGCCAATGTCCTTGTACTTCATGTCGAAGCTTGCGTCTTTGGAAAGATCGAGGCCCGTAGTCTGAGTCGCCGAGCTGGCATCCTTTTCTGCCGTATCGGGGCCAACCTTAAAATCGATGGAGTTCTGGGCCGAGCCCGTCTTTGCGTCTGCAACGATTGTCCAGTCGTTCTTGGCCGTGACCTTCATGTTGGTGACGTGGATGCCATATGCCGAGAGGTTGTCGATGGTAATCGTCTCGTCGGAGGGTCCTACAAGCGTTCCGTCGGCTTTGGCGGCAAAGGGGATGACCGTTGGCGCCTTAAACGAAACATTGCTAATGTCGGCCTTCACCGTCACATCGGTGGTTCCAACGCGCACCTCTGCCATGGCCGCCGTTGGCGCGGCGCCCATCGCAAGTGCGAGCGTAAGCCCTGCGCCCACGGCGAGTGCCCTGGCTCCGCTCAGGTTCATGGGTGTGTTCATAATCGATCCTTTCTGCTCGTCACGGACTGTTTCCGTGATGGTTGGACGAATGGGGACAGGGTGCTGCCCCTGCGAGCGCGTCGGCCACTAGCCTTCTGCCTGTGCCACCCGCACTTTGACGCGCGTCGGATTGCCGTGGGTGTCGTAGGTCTTGGCATCGAGTGCCTGAATCTCGATATATGCCTCGCCTTCTTGGATATCGCCGGCGGGGCAGGTCTCAACCGTCTTGCCGGCTTCGACCACACCGGACTCATAGATGGTCTCGTCGTTTTGAATCACGCGGAAGCGCTGGGGAAACTTGTTGTCTTGGACGTTTTGCACGTTGACGCGCAACTTGCCGCCTTCCTGCAACTGTGCGACCGGCGCGACCGAGATCGTCATCATGTTGTCGCGGACGATGGCGTCGAGCTCATCCTGGATTTCTTGGCGCGATTTACCTTCTGCCGTCGTGACTGAGGCGCCCGCTTCGGGCACGGGCTGCGACTGCCAGGCGTATAGCCCTACGGCGATGAGGGCGCAGACGACAGCCAGGCAGACAACGACGAGTTTCTTGCGACGCCCCAGTCCTGCAAGGCGGGGCGGCTTCTTCGCACTCATGCGGCGTCCTTGGTGGTGTAGACACGTGCGAACGTGGACGGGTCCGCTCCAAAGAGCATGTGAAGCATCAGGCGGCGCGAATAGATGAGCTCGTCGAAGTCGTGAGGGAGCTCGATGTTGTGGATACGCGCGATGTGGTGGGCGAGCGCCGAGAACGACTCGGGGTCGCAGATCACATCGGTGGTGACGTGGTAGACCTCCGTACCTGGAAATGCATCTTCGTCGAAAGGCAAGAGATAGGGGTCGTCATCGACTTCGATGGCGAAACCGTATTGGGGCCAGTAATATGCCATGGAAACCTCCCTGCTCTGGGGCCAAAACTCCTATTGGTTTGGCTGTCGATGCCGACCGTATCAGCCGCAACTTGCCCAATAACTAACCAATTGCTTGACGAGCCGATATCTCCGCAGGTAAAAGCATGTGAAAAAAATCTCAACTATTTTTGACTGATAAATGCACATGTTGTGGCTGCGCGGCAACGTGTGGCAAAAGCGTCGCTTGTCCCGAAAATTCCACCGTTCGCCGAATTGCGCGAACGTTAAAAACGTCAATTATGGAGACGGTCTCGAACATGTCGGTGAAACGATGCGGTAACATTTCCCTGCAAACACTGTAGTTAGCTAAAGGGGGAGTTCGCGTGTCTGCAACCATCAAACCCTTCACCGACGAGTTCGAAGAGTATGGTCGCGATGAGTCTCGCACATCGGGCGAGGCCTCGAGCATCTCGTTTCCGACAACGGAGGACGAGGTCCGCGCCATTATGGAAAAGCTCCATGCCGAGCGTGTCCCGGTGACGGTTCAGGGCGCCCGGACCGGTCTTGCCGCCGGCGCCGTGCCTCATGGCGGTCACATTCTCAATACTTCCCGCATGAATCGCTACCTAGGCATTCGCCGCGATGAGCAGGGCCGCTTTCTTTTGCGCGTGGCGCCCGGCGTCGTGCTGTCTGAGCTGCGCAAGCAACTGGGCAAGAAAGTGCTGCCGACTGCCGGCTGGGACCAGGCATCGCTTGAGGCCTACGAGGAGTTCCAGGAAGCTCCCGAGCAATTCTTTCCTACCGATCCCACCGAGGCGTCTGCCTGCCTGGGCGGTATGGCGGCATGCAACGCTTCCGGCGCCCGTAGCTACGCTTACGGCCCCATGCGCCCTCACGTCACGGGCCTTCATGTCGTGCTGACCGATGGCGACCTGCTCGAGCTTCACCGTGGCGAGGTTTTTGCACAGGGTCGTCGCCTTTCGCTCGTCACGGTGCAGGGCCGCACGCTCGAGCTCGACCTTCCCGACTACACCATGCCCAAGACCAAAAATGCTTCGGGCTATTTCGTTGCTGACGATATGGATGCCATCGATCTGTTTATCGGTGCGTGTGGAACACTCGGCGTCATCACCGAGCTCGAGATTGCCCTGCAGGCGGCGCCTACGGTCGTTTGGGGCGTGAGCTGCTTCTTTGACAGCGAAGACAAGGCCGTGTCCTTCACCGATTCTGTACGTCCCGTCCTGTCCCACGCGGCTGCCATCGAATATTTCGATGCGGGCGCCCTGGATATCCTGCGTCGTCAGCGCGAGCAGTCGACTGCGTTCGCCTCGCTGCCGGCGCTCGACAAAGACGCCAAGGTCTGTGTCTACGTGGAGCTCGACTGCGACGACGAAGCCCAGGCGACTGAGGAGCTGTATCACTTGGGGTGGGTACTGGAGCTTGCGGGCGGCAGCGACGATGCGACATGGGTCGCGCGCACCGAGGTCGATCGCGAGTGTCAGCGATTCTTCCGCCATGCGGTGCCCGAGAGCGTCAACATGCTCATCGACGAGCGTCGCCGCACGGACCCCACCATTACCAAGCTGGGGTCGGATATGTCGGTGCCCAACGCACACTTGGCCGATGTCATCGCCCTTTATCGCCGCACGTTGGCCGAAAGTGGGCTTGAATCTGCCGCCTGGGGGCACATCGGTAACAACCATCTGCATGTGAACATTCTGCCGCGCAATGCGCAGGATTACCGCCGCGGCGGAGAGCTCTTTGCCCAGTGGGCTTCCGAGGTCACGGCCATGGGCGGCGCCGTCTCCGCCGAACACGGCGTCGGCAAGATCAAGGCGGGCTTCTTGGAGACGATGTACGGTCACGAGGCCATGGTCGAGTCGGCGCGGCTCAAGCTCCAGCTCGATCCTGCCGGGCAGCTGGGCCGCGGTAACCTGTTTTCGGAGCAGCTCTTGGATGAGCTCGTCCAGAAAGGGGGCGCGTGAAGATGAGCGATTTCCATATGGTGGTGTGTGTCAAGGCGGTGCCGGGCAGCACCGAGGTCAAGATGGACCCCAAGACCAATACCATCGTGCGCGATGGTAAGCAGGCGGTCATTAATCCCTTTGACGCGAGCGCTTTGGAATGCGCGCTGGCGCTGAAGGACGACTTTATCGACTTTGGCATGGACGTGCGCGTAACGGTGGTGTCGATGGGCATCCCCGCGACTGAATCGCTATTGCGCGACTGCATCGCCCGAGGCGCCGATGACGCACTGCTGCTAACCGATCGCGCCTTTGCAGGTGCCGATACCCTGGCAACCACCTATGCCCTCAAGTGCGGCATCGAGGCGCTCGACGAGGACTTCGACCTGCTCATCTGCGGCAAGATGGCGGTGGACGGCGATACGGCCCAGATTGGTCCCGAGCTTGCCGGTGCCTTCGAGATTCCCTGCGTGACCGACGTGAGCTGCGTGCAGAGTGCGGGCTTTACGACCTGTGGTTCACTGGCGCTTGTTCACGGCTGCGATGCCGGCGAGGAGACGGTCTATCTTGAGATGCCGTGCGCGATGACGACTGCCAAGGAGATTGGCCGACTGCGTATGCCGAGTATCGCCGGTATTCGTGCGGCCGAGGAGGCGGACGTGCGCGTGGTCAACGCTGCCGACGTGAACGCCGACCCCGCGCGCTGCGGTCTTGCCGGCTCGCCGACACAGGTCGTGCGATCGTTTGTGCCCGACCGCGACCAAACATGCGAGGCCGTTGACGGAACGGCGTCCGAGCAGGCGGCGAAACTTGCCAAGATTATCGAGGGGATGGCATAGATGAGCGGACTGATTATCGATAGCGAAGCCTGTATCGGCTGTGGTCGCTGCGTTCGCTCCTGTGCCTCGGGCGGCATCGTAGTGGAAGGCGAGCGGCCCAACCGTTGCGCCCGCGTAACCGACAGCTGCATCCTATGCGGCGGGTGCGTCGACGCTTGCCCCGTCAATGCCATTTCGATCGAGCGCGACGAGGCCGCCGGCGCGGTTGACCTCGATGCATATCGAGACATTTGGGTATTCGCGCAGACCGACGAGCACGATACGGTGGCTCCCGTTGCCTTCGAGCTCATGGGCAAGGGCCGCGAGCTTGCGGATACACGCGGCTGTCGCCTGGTGGCGCTGGTCGGCATGGGCCCCGAGGGTTCTCTCGGTGACCTGGAGCATCTGATTTGCGCCGGTGCAGACGAGGTCCTGATCTGTCGCGACGAGCGTCTGCGCCAGAACGATGTGGAGGTCTACGCTCGCCTCGTCTGCGATTTGGTGGCAGAGCGCAAGCCCGAGGCCATTCTGTACGGAGCGACCGCCTTTGGCCGCGAACTGGCACCCGGCGTTGCCGTGCGTTTGCAGACGGGCCTTACGGCTGACTGCACCGTGCTTTCGATGGATACGGAGACGGGGCTGCTGCAACAGACGCGTCCGGCGTTTGGCGGCAACCTGATGGCCACCATCGTCTGCCCCAATCATCGTCCCCAGATGGCAACGGTGCGCCCCGGCATCTTTAAGGCGCCCGACTTTGACTACGGCCGCTCCGGCACGATCACCCAGATAGCACTTGCGGATGATGCTAAGGCTCGTGTCGAGATCTCGATTCCCGCCGAGGAGTGGGGACAGCAGGCTTCAATCGCCGATGCCGAGCGCCTGGTCGTGGTAGGTCGCGGCATTGGTTCCAAGAAAAACCTGCCGCTGATGCGAAGGCTCGCCGAGGCTCTGGGAGCCGAGCTTGGCTGCACGCGACCCGTCGTGGAGGCCGGCTGGTTGGAGTATCGCCATCAGATTGGCCAGACGGGCGTATCGGTTTCGCCCAAGATGCTTGTGAGTATCGGTGTTTCGGGCGCCATCCAGCATCTTGCCGGCATCGGTGGGGCGGAATGCATTATCGCCATCAACGAGGACCCGGATGCCCCCATCTTTGGTGCTGCCCAGTACAAGGTTGTCGGTGATGCCGTCGAGGTCGTCGAGGAGCTGCTAGCCCAGCTTGAGCGCTAGGCGCGCGCCAGCCAGTCGCGCATCTCTTCCCTAAGACGGCTCCAGGTTGCCTGTGTGGCGGGGTCGGTAAAGGGCTGCGTAATACCAAAGGGCGCGTCGAGCAGGCGGTAGATATCGCCCTGCTCGCGCGCCAGCGCGCGGCTCGCCGGATAGACGAGCTCAAACATAAAGCAGATGAGTCCTACCAGGTAGTCCGCGGGCTCGTCGCGTTCATCACGTGCGACGCAGCGGTGCTCGTCAAAGGCGGCCAACGTCGGCGCCGAGAAGTGGCTGGCGAGAAATGCGTCCTCATCCACCTTGAGGATGGTGTCGACGGTGCTGTCGGCGATGGTGCGCATAATGTCGATTTTGTCGCCATCGCGCACGATATCGCAGAAGCACCGTGTACGCTCGTCGAGTTGTGCCGGCAGGCGAAAGTCACTGTGATAGGCGATGCTCGCGCGGATGAGCTCGTCTTCTGCCGGGCTGTCGATAAAGTCGCGGATACTTGTTGCCGCGGGCGCGTCTGCAGGGTTTTTGCCAAAGAGGACCTCGAGGCCCAACTTCGCATGGCTCATGCTCTCGGCATCCTTAAACGTGTCCCAGCGTCGCAGCTGCTCAAAGCGGCCCATATCGTGCAACAGCCCACAAAGCCACGCCAGGTCAATGTCCTGCGGTGCCCAGTCCTGCTTGCGTGCCACGGCATCGCATGCCTCGGCAACGTGGTACGTATGCTCGATTTTGAGCGCGATACGCGGATTGGAGGCATCGTAGGCATCGGTGTAGGTCCTGAAGGCCGCGATTGCCCCCGTTCGATCGATAGCTGTCATAACGACTTCCTAAAAAGCTGTGTCTTTCTGTGTCTTTCGATCCGGTGGCAATTGTAGGTGAACTCGGTTGCCGCCGGGCGATGATTCTGCCATGTCGTCGAATGCGGCTCGGAAAGCTTGTCGGGACGAGGAACGCCATGGTGCTCAAAATCGTTAAAACCGTCTGGCCGGTGATGCTTGCCTATGTTGCGATAGGTGCGCCGTTGTCGATGTTCCCACCGCTATTGCGGGTTTTGTCTGCACATCGCTCTTTATTTGCCTGCTCTTTTCGCAGCGGCTGTCGGCGTCGTTGCGGTGGCAATCAAGACAAAGTCGATGTTGTGGTGCTGCGTCTCGGGTATCGGGCTCTATATCGTTTTGAGCCTCGTATAGGAGTGGGGTGCGTTTACCGTCCGGGCCCCACGAATCGGATTTCTCACCGAGCCGGTCTGCTTCTTCTGGTACCATGGTCAAACTTTACTGTAGCAAAGCATGACGTGGGCTTTTGTTCTGCGTCGGCGGAAATGGGGGTTTCATGGCACAGGAAGCGATCGCCAACGAGCAAAAGAAATTCAAAGTACCGCGCATTCCGGGTGACATCATGATCTACCCGATGATCGTCGGCCTTTTGCTCAATACCTTCTGCCCGCAGGTCTTCGAGATCGGCGGCTTCTTTACCGCCGCCTGCCGCGGCGGTTCCAATACCATCGTCGCCGCGATCCTGTTGTTCGTGGGTGCCGGCATCAGCTTTAAGTCCACGCCGGGTGCCATCAAGACCGGCATCGTCGTACTGATTCCTAAGCTTGTGGTGGCAGCCGTGCTGGGCTTGAGCGTTGCGTATTTCTTTAATGACAACTTTTTGGGCCTGAGCTCGGTTTCCATCATCGGCGGCATTACGTTTTGCAACATGGCGCTCTACACGGGCATCATGGGCGAGTTTGGCGACGAGTCCGAGCAGGGCGCCGTGGGCATCCTGTTCTTCACGGCGGGCCCTGCGGTTACCATGATCATTCTTGGTGTCTCTGGTCTTGCCAACATTCCCGTTGGCACCATCATCGGTTCCATCCTGCCGCTCGTGATTGGCATGGTTTTGGGCAACCTCTTTCCGTTCATCAAGAACCTGCTGGTTCCCGGCACCAATCCTGCGATTGCCGTCATCGGATTTCAGCTCGGTGCGTCTATGAGCCTGTCGAGCTTTATCACCGGCGGCATTTCCGGCATCTTGCTGGGCCTTGTCACGTTGTTTGTCGTCGGTCCCATCACCTTTGCGTTCGAGCGCCTGTGCGGCGGTAACGGCAAAGCCGCCGTGGCTTGTTCCACCATCGCCGGCACGGCTATGACCACGCCGGTTGCTCTTGCCGAGGTCGCTCCGCGCTATGCCGAGCTTGCGCCCGCCGCATACGCTCAGATCGCCACCGCCGTCATCATCACGGCAATCATGGCTCCGATTCTGACCGGTTGGGTCGATAAGAAGTTCTACCAGGGCAAGGAAGACCTGTCGCCCGCCGGTGTCGAGGCCATCGAGGAAGCCGTCGCGGCCGACATCGATGGCGAGTAGCCATCGGCGCCCATCAATGATGCTGGCGTGCAACTCGCGCCGTGAGAGCGCCCGGGCGCTCTGGTATTATTCCCTCATTCCCCTCTGGATTGGGGGAGTTATGGTGATGCGTGCGGCTCGTAGAAGCGCTGTCGGTTTGATGATGGGGAGATGGGCCTGGTGGTTAAGGCGCTCAAGATTGAGATATTCCTGCTAAGCATGATTGTTCTTATCGGGCTTGCCGTGCGGAGTCGTCGCTCCTTGTTCTCGAGCACCCAGCAGCTATTGTTTAGCATGCTTGGCTACACCTCTGCCGCGTACATATTATTCGATATGATCTGGGTGCTATTGGATGGTGTGGACGGCACGTTGGGCATTGCTGTCAACTGGATTTCCAACGCGGTTTCGTTTTCGCTCTTTGCCATCGTGTGTCTCATTTGGTTTATCTATTCCGAGACGGTGCAGGGTTCTCGCCTTTTGGCCTCGCGCTATAGGGTGGTGCTTGTAGCGTCGCCTACGGTTCTGGTGGTCGTGCTGGCGTTTACCAGTTACTGGACGCACGCCCTGTTCTATATCGATTCGCAGGGCGTGTATAGTCGCGGCTCTGCTTATATGATCCAGCCCATTGTCAGCTACTGTTACGTTATACATACGTCCCTACATGCGTTTGTGCAATCTCGCAGGGTCGAGAGCCTGCAGACGAAGACCA
The DNA here is from genome assembly GCF_050313415.1 of Collinsella sp. SGI.184. Taxonomy (NCBI): domain Bacteria; kingdom Bacillati; phylum Actinomycetota; class Coriobacteriia; order Coriobacteriales; family Coriobacteriaceae; genus Collinsella; species Collinsella sp. SGI.184. The sequence continues at coordinate 54,636 of NZ_JBNPLJ010000011.1, forward strand.
TCTATCGAACCTTGGCATTTTTCGCCATTCCGGCCCTGGTGGGCGGTACCTTTCAGGTTGTATACTCGTTGCCCGGCCTTTGTGTCGGCATAATGATTAGCATATTGCTGCTCTACATTGTCTTCCAGGAGCAGCTCATCTCGACCGACCCGTTGACTGGCCTCAACAATCGCAACCGTTTTGAGACCTATATACTGTCGCTCTTCTCAAATGTGGATCAGGCCAAAGACGTGTATCTGCTTGTGATGGACGCCGACGGCTTTAAGCAGATTAACGACCGCTATGGACATGTGGAGGGCGACCATGCTCTTCAGGTCATATCCGCTGCGCTCAAAGAAGTCTGCTCGGCGTCTGGTAGCTTTATCGCGCGTTATGGCGGCGATGAGTTCGTGGTGCTTCAAAAGGCGATAGCGGAGCAGGATATCTTGCATCTGTGCGCGGCAATCAACGACGAGCTCGCGCGCGCCGAGGTTCCGTATCTGTTGCGGATGTCCATCGGCTACGCACGGGTTGGTGATGGCGTCGATACCTGGCAAGACTTGCTCCGTGCTGCCGACGCGGAGCTCTACCGCGTCAAGCGCGAGAAGAAGAAAGCCGGCGTCCAGATACGCTAGAAAAAAGGGGCGCACGACCGTTGCGATGGTCGTGCGCCCCTTCTGCGCTTTCGGGGACTAGTATCGGCTGTCGAAGATGCGCCTCGTCTTTTTCTCGGAGCGGGGTAGCTCACCAGGCGCGGCGTGGCATCGCCATGGTTTTCGATGGGGTTAAACGCGTCTGCGGCCTTGCCGCTGGAGTAGGCGTCTGCAATCTGCGGCAGGCGCTCGTTAACCTCGCCATGGGCGGCAAACGAACGGCGCGGGAAGATAACCCATTTGGGGTCCTTCTCAAAGGTGCCAGCGGGATGTGCGACGGTATGCTCGGGTACCTCCAAATAGGTTGAGGCGTGACACACGCGGGTGGTGGGGCGCACGATAACGGGCGTATGGTAGCGCTCCGAGATTTCAAATGCCTCTTGCATCATCGCGTAACCCTGCTCCAGATTTTGCGGATCGAGCACGGGGATCTTCGCAAATGCGGCAAAGCGGCGCGTATCCTGCTCGGTTTGAGAGGAGATGGGGCCGGGATCATCGGCGACAAACAGCACCAGACCGCCCTTGATGCCCACGTAGTTGAGGCTCATGAGCGGGTCGGAGGCAACGTTTAGTCCGACTTGTTTGCAGGTAAAAAGGCAGCGCGCTCCTGCATACGATGCACCTGCCAGCACCTCGAGCGCGGCTTTTTCGTTGGTCGACCACTCGACGTGGACACCCTCGGCACTACCTTGGGCCTTGAGTTTGGCAACTGTCTCGACAAGTTCCGTCGACGGCGTGCCCGGGTAACCGGCGACCACGCGAACGCCCGCCGCAAGCGCGGCATACGCAAAGGCCTGGTTTCCCATAACCAGTTTCTTATGCATCTGTATCCCCTCGATGTCGCCGGCGCGTTACGGCAAGACGGCGTCTGTCGCCGCGACTCGGTACGAAATCAACGAGATACAGTGTACTCCATTAAGCTAAAGCGAGAGCTGCCCTTTTCCAAACGGGGTGGTTTGTTAGGCCTTTTTAGGTTTGTTGACAATGATGATGCCACTGCAGACCAAGAGCAGGGCCACAATTACGGTAACGGGACTCGTGCCAGCGCCCTCTCCGAGCAACAACGCGCTCAACAGCACGCCAAAGACCGGGTTCATAAAGCCAAAGACCGAAACGCGGCTAACGGGGTTGACGGCGAGTAGGCGGGACCACAGCGAGTACGCGACGGCGGAAATGAGCGCCATATAAATGATGAGCGCGATGGCGGGGGCGATTTCGGTGGGGAATAGCGCGCCGCCCATCAAAAACCCGATGGCGGTAAGGACCAAACCGCCGACTAAAAACTGCCAGCCGGCGAGCAAGACGCCGTCATGCTCGCGCGAGAAGATGCCAATGAGGCAGGTCGACAGGGCGCCCGCAATAGTGGAAGCCAAGATAAATCCCTCGCCGTCGAGTGTAAAGCCAAAGGTGCCGTCCGCACCCGAAAGGTTGACGAATGCGACGCCGGCAAAGCCCAGTACGCAGCCGAGCACCTTGGTCGCATCGAGCTTTTCGGTGCGAAACGCCAGAGCGGCAAAGAGGATGGCGAGGAAGTTGGCGCTGGCCTCGATGATGGAACTCGACATGGCGCTGGCGCGCGAGAGTCCCAGGTAGAAAAAGAAGTACTGCCCGATAGTCTGGAAGAGCGACAGGATGCAGATGGGCTTAATGTCGCGAGCCTGTGGAACGAGTGGGCCGCGCTGGGCCGCGCTCATCCCAACGATAACCAGGGCGCCGGCAAGCGTGAAGCGCAAGCCCGCAAAGAGCAGCTGCGAGGCGCTATCGTGCGCGGGGATGCCAAAGAGCTCATAGCCGATCTTGATGCAGGGGAAAGCCGACCCCCAGAGTGCGCAGCAGACGAGGCAGCCCAGGATGAGTCCGGGCAGGGTGGCGAGATACGGCTTGCGGCTTTCCATGATGTCCTTCCTGTATGCGCGAAGTAAAAAAGAACCCGCCACCGGGTGTGCCGGTGGCGGGTGTTGTTACCCGAGGGGATTGTACCCGATGGGAACGTATTTAAGCGAAGTAGGCTACGCCGCTCTCAAAGATCGGCATGAACTTATCGCCGGGGACATGCTCGGGCACGTTGCGGTACAGGTTGTCGCCGCGACGCTCGGCATGGCCCATCTTGCCCAGGACGCGGCCGTCGGGGCTCGTGATGCCCTCGATGGCGAGCGCGGAGCCGTTGGGGTTGACGGAGAGATCCATGCTGGGCTTGCCATCCTCGCCCACGTACTGCGTGGCGACCTGGCCGTTGGCGATCAGCTGGGCGAGCACTTCATCGTTGGCGACAAAGCGGCCCTCGCCGTGGCTGATGGCGACGGTGTAGGGGTCGTCCAGACTGCACTGCGACAGCCACGGGGACAGGTTGGACGAGATGCGGGTGCGCACCAGACGGCTCTGATGGCGACCGATGGTGTTGAACGTCAGCGTGGGCGCATCGGGCGTGGCGTCGACGATGTCGCCGTAGGGCACCAGGCCGAGCTTGATCAGGGCCTGGAAGCCGTTGCAGATGCCCAGCATCAGGCCGTCGCGGGCCTTAAGCAGGTCGCGGACTGCCTCGGTGACCTCGGGAGCGCGGAAGAACGCCGTGATGAACTTGGCGGAGCCGTCGGGCTCGTCGCCGCCCGAGAAGCCGCCGGGAATCATGACGATCTGGCTTGCACGGATGCGGCGGGCGAGCTCGTGGGTGCTCTCGGCGACGGCCTCGGGCGTGAGGTTGTTGATCACGAAGGTGTCGGCCTCGGCGCCGGCGGCGCGGAAGGCGCGGGCGCTATCGTACTCGCAGTTGTTGCCGGGGAACACAGGGATGATCACGCGCGGGCGGGCGATCTTGGCGCCGCCGTACACGTGGATATCCTTGGCGCGGAAGTCGATGGCCTCGACCTCGGGGGTCTCGCCGGCGCTGCGGTAGGCGAAGACGCCTTCGATACCGCTCTCCCAGGCCTCCTGGAGCTCGGCGAGCTCGATGACTTCGGAGCCGGTGTCGATGACATAGCCCTCGACGGTGGTACCCAGGGGCTCGACGACAACGCCGTCGGCGACCTCGGGCAGCTCGGCGTCCTCGGCGAGCTCGACGATAAAGCTGCCGTAGAGCGGGGTGAAGAGGCTCTCCACGTCCACATCTTCGGCAAGCTCGATACCGATCTGGTTGCCGACGCACATCTTAAAGAGGCTCTCGGCGCCGCAGCCGTAGCCGGGCGTGGAGACGGCCAGGGCGTCGCCGGTAGCGGTGAGCGCCTCGACGGCGTCAAACGCGGCGAGCAGCTGCTGGGCATCGGGGCGGTAGTCCTCGCCATAGGTGGCGGGGGCGATGCGAACGACGCGGTGCGTGAGGCCCTTAAACTCGGGGGAGACGGCGCGGGCGGCACGGCCCACGGCGACAGCGAAGCTGATCAGGGTCGGCGGAACGTTGAGCTCGCCGGCCTCGTCCTCAAACGAGCCGCTCATGGAATCCTTGCCGCCGATGGCGCCGGCACCCAGGTCGACCTGGGCCATAAGGGCGCCCAGGACGGCTGCCATGGGCTTGCCCCAACGTTCGGGCTCGGTGCGCAGGCGCTCAAAGTACTCCTGGAAGGAGAGGTAGGCGCGCTTGTGCTCAAAGCCGGCGGCAACGAGCTTGGCGATGGACTCGACCACGGACAGGTAGGCGCCTGCAAACTGGTCGGCCTCCATCAGGTAGGGGTTGAAGCCCCATGCCATAGCGCTCGCCGTGGTGGTCTCGCCGTCCACGGGGAACTTGGCGACCATGGCAGAGCTCGGGGTGAGCTGCGTCTTGCCGCCAAAGGGCATGAGCACGGTAGCGGCACCGATGGTGGAGTCGAAGCGCTCGGAAAGGCCCTTGTTGGAGGCGACGTTGAGATCGGTGACAAGCGAGGTCATGCGCTCGGCAAGCGTGGTGCCGGCCCAGCTGGGTTGCCACACGCTGCGGGCACACACGTGGGCGACCTGGTGCTTGGGTGCGCCGTTGGAGTTGAGGAACTCGCGGGACAGATCGACGATGGCGACGCCGTTCCAGGCCATACGCATGCGCGGTTCGGCGGTAACCTCGGCGATGACGGTCGCCTCCAGGTTCTCCTCGGCGGCATAACCCATGAACTCCTCGACGTCACCGTCGGCGACGGCGCAGGCCATGCGCTCCTGGGACTCGGAGATAGCGAGCTCGGTTCCGTCCAGGCCATCGTACTTCTTGGTCACGGTGTCCAGGTCGACATACAGGCCGTCGGCAAGCTCGCCCACGGCGACCGAGACGCCGCCGGCGCCAAAGTCGTTGCAGCGCTTGATCAGGCGGCAGGCGTCGCCGCGGCGGAACAGACGCTGCAGCTTGCGCTCGACCGGGGCGTTGCCCTTCTGGACCTCGGCACCCGAGGTTTCGATGGAATCGGTATTCTGAGTCTTGGAGGAGCCGGTGGCACCGCCGATGCCGTCACGGCCGGTGCGGCCGCCCAGCAGGATGATCTTGTCGGTGGGGGCGGGGCACTCGCGACGCACGTGGTTTGCCGGGGTGGCGCCCACGACGGCGCCGACCTCCATGCGCTTGGCCACGTAGCCGGGGTGATAGAGTTCGTTGACCTGACCGGTGGCAAGGCCGATCTGGTTGCCGTAGCTGGAGTAGCCGGCGGCAGCGGTGGTCACGAGCTTGCGCTGCGGCAGCTTGCCCTCGAGCGTCTCGGAGACCGGGACGGTGGGGTCGCCGGCGCCGGTGACGCGCATGGCCTGGTACACATAGCTGCGGCCAGAGAGCGGGTCGCGGATGGCGCCGCCCACGCAGGTGGCGGCACCGCCGAAGGGCTCGATCTCGGTCGGGTGGTTGTGGGTCTCGTTCTTAAACAGGAACAGCCAGTCCTGGTCCTCGCCGTCGACATCGACCTTCACCTTGACGGTGCAGGCGTTGATCTCCTCGGACTCGTCGACATCGGTCATGACGCCGGTCTTCTTAAGGTACTTGGCACCGATGGTGCCCATGTCCATGAGGCAGACGGGCTTGGCGTCGCGACCGAGCTCGTGGCGCATCTCCATATAGCGGTCGAAGGCCTGCTGTACCACGGCGTCATCGATTGTCACGTCGTCCAGGACGGTACCGAAGGTGGTGTGGCGGCAGTGGTCGGACCAATAGGTGTCGATCACGCGGATCTCGGTGATGGTGGGGTCGCGGTCCTCATCGCGGAAGTACTGCTGGCAGAAGGCGATGTCCGCCTCGTCCATGGCAAGGCCGCGCTCGGAGATAAAGGCGGCAAGGCCGGCCTCGTCGAGTTCGCGGAAGCCGTCGAGCACCTCGACGGGCTGGGGCTCGGGGGTCTCCATGTACAGCGTCTCGGGTAGGTCGAGCGAGGCGATGCGGGCCTCGACGGGATTCACCACGTAGTGCTTGATGGCCTCGATGGCGGCTTCGTCCAGAGCGCCCGAGATCATATAGACCTTGGCGGAGCGCACGGCGGGGCGCTCGCCCTGGCTGATGAGCTGCACGCACTCGCTGGCGGAGTCGGCGCGCTGGTCAAACTGGCCAGGCAGGAATTCGACGGCAAAGACGGCGCCATCGCTTGCGGGGAGTTCGTCGTAGGTCACATCGACCTGGGGCTCGCTAAAGACGGTCGGCACGCAGGAGCGGAAAAGCTCCTCGTCGATGCCCTCGACGTCGTAGCGGTTGATGATCCTCAGGGCCTCGATGCCCTTGATGCCGAGAATTTCGGTCAGCTCGCCCTTGAGCTGCTGAGCCTCGACGTCGAACCCGGGTTTCTTCTCCACGTAAATACGAGAGACCATTGGTTCCTGCCTTCCTGATCGGTTGGGCGTACGGTGCGGTATGCGGCAGCGGTCGGTTTGCGGGACAAGCCTCGCGGTCGCCTTGAGCCACATGTTTGTAAACGTCACTATGATACGACAGCTCATGACGTATTGAGGACGGCGAGGGTGCTACAGTGAAGCGCAAACAAGAGAAAGGCATCACATGGCATTCGTTTCGCTCGCCATCATCGCGCTTGTGGCTTTCGCAAGCCCCTTTATCGCATCGGCGATTCCCGGAAAGCCCGTTCCCGAGACGGTCTTTTTGCTCGTGTTCGGCGCGGTGCTGGGACCTCACATGCTCGGCGTCATCCATGTAGATGCCGAGGTATCGCTTGTGTCCGAGCTCGGTCTGGCCTTTTTGTTCCTGCTTGCCGGCTTTGAGATCGACCCCAAGAACATCACGGGCGTCGAGGGACGCTACGGTATGGCGACGTGGGTCGTCACGTTTGGCATCGCCTGGCTTGCCGTGCGCTTTACCCCGTGGTTCTCGGTCAGCCATTTCGACGGTATCGCCGTGACGCTGGCGCTCACTTCGACGGCGCTCGGCACGCTCGTGCCCATCATGCGTGAGCGTTCGCTGACCGGCACGCGCGTGGGCGACTCCATCCTTGCCTATGGCACGTGGGGAGAGCTCGGTCCCGTGCTCGCCATGTCGGTGCTGCTCTCCGCTCGTACTGGTATCCAGACGCTCGTGATCCTTGGCTTGTTTGCACTGGTCTGTGTGCTGTTGGCCGTGGTTCCGAGCCGCTCCAAGCGCGTCGGCAGCCGCTTCTTTGCGTTTGTCGAGGAACGGGCCGACACGACGTCGCAGACGTTCGTGCGCCTGACGGTGCTCATCCTGGTCACACTCGTGGCATTTTCCGCCATCTTTGACCTCGACATCGTGTTGGGCTCTTTTGCCGCCGGCTTTGTCCTGCGCTATATCATCCCCGAGGGCAACCATACGCTCGAGACCAAGCTCGATGGCCTGGCCTATGGCTTTTTGATTCCGGTGTTCTTTACCGTGTCAGGCGCAAAGATTGACCTGACGGCCGTGGCGTCGCGCCCGGGTCTGCTCGTGGGCTTTATCGCGGCGTTGCTAATCATTCGCGCCGTGCCGATCCTTGTCTCTATGAGCATTTGTCCCGCGACACGTGACGTTTCGGCGTATGGCCGCATTACCGTGGCCCTGTACTGCACCACGGCCCTGCCGATCATCGTTGCCGTGACGAGTGTGGCCGTCAACGCAGGCGCTCTGTCGCAAGACGTCGCCTCGGTTATGGTAGCCGCCGGTGCCATCACGGTGTTCTTGATGCCGCTGCTCGCGCAGCTCTTCTATCGCGTGGTCGATGCCGCGCCGGCCACTGCCGTGGCAGAGGTCGCCGAGCACCCTGCCGACGCACTCGATATCCTGCGCGCTCACCACGACCTAGCGAGCCTGCTCGCGCGCGAGCACGAATTGCTGACCTCGCATGGTCACGGTCGTTCGCTCGACGGCATACCTACCCTTGATTCCATTGCTGACCGCCTCTCGATCGAGGCGGCAAGCGGCCACATCGATGCCCGCATCGTGGACGCCGCTCATTTGCTGGCTGAGAAGACCTATGGCGACGAGATCGACCCGTCCAAGCTGACTCCGCGTGAGCGCCGCCGCTTGGAGCGCGCCAAGCTCGCCGTGCGCGAATACCGCCGCCGCATGCTGGAGCTCTACGCGCGCGATGAAGCCCAGGACGACGACGGCAAATAACGAGATGCTTCCCTAGGGGAAGCCGCGTCCCGCTTTAAAGAC